>CAVOCN010000129.1:0-4824 GCA_963694205.1 Dehalococcoidia bacterium
CGGGCGCGTCTGACCTTGCCACGGCGAACAATTTTGACCGCCTCGACGGAGGGGGAGTTGAGATGGAAAGTCCTCTCGACGCCGATCTCCTGGGTCACTCGCCGGACCGTGAAGGTCTCGCTCGCACCGCCGCCACGGCGACGAAGGACGAAGCCTTCAAAGTCCTGGGTGCGGGTGCGGGTGCCCTCTGTCACTCTGACGCTGACTCGAACGTTGTCCCCGGGTGCGAAGTTTTCGACCCGCGGGTTGGGCTCAATTTGTATTAGTTGATGGGTCTCCATAGACACGCCTTAAAACGGCCGCACGACGACAACGCGGTGCTGGCCGGGGATTGAATTATGTTAACCGGGTTGCGAGGGCTCGTCCAGCAGCCGACGGTCGTTTTCCGACAGGTCAGTGGTGCGGAGCAGGTCGGGACGTCGGGACTCAGTTCGCCTCAGGGCCTCTCGCCTGCGCCACTCGGCTATGCGGGCGTGGTCGCCGGACAGCAGTGTTTCAGGTACGTCCAGGCCCCGGAAACTGGCTGGACGAGTGTATTGCGGGAACTGCAGCAGGCCGGAGGTGTGGGAGTCGTCGTCTGTCGCGCCCTCGGTGCCGACGACGCCGGGTACCAGGCGAGCCACGGCGTCGATGACGACCATGGCCGCCAGCTCACCGCCGCTGAGTACGTAGTCGCCGATGCTTATTTCGTCGGTGGCGAGGTTGGTGCGTACTCGTTCGTCCACGCCTTCGTAGCGGCCGCAAATGAGAGCCACGCTACCGGCAGCCGCGAGGTCTTCGGCGACGGACTGGTCGAATGTGCGGCCCTGAGGGGTGAGCAGCACGATTGGTGTTGAGTCGTCAATCTCTTCGCGGACCTTGAGGTCGTCGACAGCGGCGAACAAGGGATCGGGCTTCAGCACCATGCCCGGCCCGCCGCCGAAGGGGTAGTCGTCTACAGAGCCGTGTTTGTCGGTGGCGAAGCGGCGAAAGTCGTGACGCTGGACAGCGACCAGGCCGCCAGAAATCGCCCTGCCCACCACTCCTTCTGCAAGTGGTCCTTCAAACATAGCTGGGAACAGCGTAAGTACGTGGAACTTCAAGCGACCGGTTCCCTAATGAGACGAGTGGCCAGAGTGACCCCCGTGATCGGAGTGTGTCCCGTGCCCGGACTGGCCTGGCGTGTCCCTGGCAATGTCGATGGCGTGGCCGATGACAGGGCCGATGACTTCCAGGGCTTGCCGTACTCCCGTCGGGCTGCCGGGCAGGTTTATGACGAGGCAGCCGGAACGCATGCCCGCGACGGCTCTGCTGAGCATGGCCATTCGCGTCTTCGCCGCCGTTCCTGCACGGACGGCTTCGGGGATGCCGGGGATTTCGTACTCAATGACCGACCGGGTGGCCTCCGGCGTGACGTCTCGGGGGCTCAGGCCTGTGCCACCGGTGGTCAAGACGATGTCGACATCGCCTCCGTCGCACCAGGCAACGAGTTGACGGGCGATCTGGTCAGCTTCGTCTGGGACCAGAGCCCGGTCAACTTCGACGTAACCGAGCCCCAACATGACCTCAGATATGGCCGGGCCAGAGGTGTCCTGCCGTTCCCCCCTGGAACCTGCGTCGCTGATGGTCAATATGGCGAGTTGGCGGGCGTTGCGCGCCTGTAATTCGGACATTTGTGCTAATTAGAAAAGTATTAAAAAGGTTTTAAACTTGTTCGAAAACTGCTTGTCTCGCCGGGGCAGTTTTGAAAGACTTCTTTCACAACGGCGCTGTGCCCGTCACGAGGCTGGCCTGGGGCTGAATGCATTTTAACATGGCAAATTCCAGACGAATGCCGGTGCGGAGGGGTTGGCAAGTGAATAGCTCGTGAGTGCGATTCACACCTCTGTGCTTGGTGCCGAGATTCTTACCGCGCTAGGTGTTCGGTCCGATGGCTCTTACATCGACTGCACTGTCGGTGAGGGTGGGCACACGGCGTTACTGCTGAACGCAGTGACCCCGCCACCAAGAGTTCTCGGCATTGACCTGGACGCCTCAGCGCTGGCAACGGCCACCGCCAGACTCGCAAGCTTCGGCGGCGCAGTCACTCTCGTTCACGGCAGCTACGTGGACATGAAGCGACTGGCGACCGAGGCGGGATTGGACGGGGCCGACGGGATCGTAATGGATCTCGGTCTTTCGTCGCTCCAGTTGGAAACGGCAGAACGCGGGTTCAGCTTCCAGACCGAGGCGAAGCTCGACATGAGGTTCGACCAGGGACAGGAACAATCGGCCTGGGGAGTGGTCAATCGGACCCGGGAACGGGAACTGGCGGACCTGATATACGCACTGGGTGAAGAGCCCAAGTCGAGACGAATCGCCTCGGCGATTTTGAAGGCCCGGCCGATAGAGACGACGACTAAATTGGCCGAAACAGTGGCAAAGGCAGTGGGGGGCAGGCGGGGCCGGACACACCCGGCGACCCGGACCTTCCAGGCGATACGAATGGCGGTGAATACGGAGCTAGAAAACGTACAGGCAGGGCTAGTGAGCGCGATGGAGACGCTGAAGCCGGGAGGCCGGTTGGCGGTGATCTCTTTCCACTCTCTGGAGGACCGGGCGGTGAAGGGCTTTATGAGCCAGGAGAGCAAGGACTGCATCTGCCCTCCCGAACTGCTCAAGTGCGACTGCCAGCACGTAGCTTCGTTGAAACGAGTGAATAAGAAGGTAATTAAGGCTTCCGATGAGGAGCTGAGAGCAAACCCGAGGTCGCGCAGCGCGCGGCTCAGGGTTGCCGAAGTGCTGGAGGCCTAGGCGGGGCTTCAGCGGACCAGTCGGTAAGAACAGAGCGCCCAGCGGCGCCACGGGGAGGAGCAGATGACGGAGACAGGGATCATCACCGCGATCGATGTGGGCACCACCAAGGTGTTCGCCATGGTCGCCGCTTTAGATGGGGCAAAGCCACGGGTACTGGCTCACGCCACGGTCCCGAGCCGGGGGCTGATGCGCGGAAATGTCGAGGACGTGGCCGAAACCACCGCGGCCGTTAGAGCGGCGCTCGACCTTATTGAGGCCGAGGCCGGGATTGAGATCGACTCTGCCTATGTAGGGGTCACCGGCGCGCACGTGAAGTGCGAGAACCGTCGAGACCGCCTGGACGGCGTGGGTTCGATAGGGGTGATTACCCCGCAAGAGCTGTACGCCGGTTCGCAAGCACCGGGTGGCAACACTGACCTCAGTGGCAAGCAAGACGAGAGCAGGCAGCTCATTCACGCTATGCCCATTTCCTACACGCTCGACGGCGAGGAGGGCATTCGCAACCCGATAGGCATGCATAGCAAGTCTGTCGAGGTAGATACGCACGTGATAACGGCCGACAGGGCTCACCTGCAACTGCTGACGCAGGCCGTCACAGACGCGGGCATAGAGGTAGACGCCCTGGTCATGGAGCCGCTTGCCAGCGGGCTGGCCACCCTTACCAGGGACGAAATGGACAGGGGCACGCTACTAATCGACATTGGAGGCGGGACCTGCGACATGGTCGCGTTCCGCGGGGGCAAAGTCTCCTACACCGGCGTCGTTCCCATTGGCGGCTACCAGTTCACTAACGATATTTGCCTTACCTACAACGTCGACCGCGACTCGGCCGAGCGGGCCAAAATTGAGCACGGCCACACAGAGCCCGCCGCAGTAGACCCGGACGGGATGGTCAGCATGGCCCTGGCGGACCGGCCGGCCAACATACTCGTCCCGGCCCGGGAGCTAGCACAGCTATTGCGCGAACGGGCGATGGAGATGGGGCAGCTAATCCGCATAAAGCTCGATGACGCCAAGTCGGGGCAGGTCGGGTCGGTAAAAGTAGTACTTACGGGAGGCGCGTCCGAGTTACCGGGCATCGCCGACATTCTCCAGCGATACCTCGGACGAAGGGTGCGCCTGGGCTCGCCGAGCAGAGCCTACGAGGGTGCAGAGGGCCTGTCGGACCCCATGCATGCGACCGGCCTGGGAATTCTCGCCTGGGCGGCAGCGCAGCCGGTCCCGGCAAGAGCGAGCCGTGGTTCCCGTGCTAATGGGCGCGCAGCCAGGCTCTCATCCGACTCTGGCAGGCTGGCCGAAATAGGCGCCGGGGTAAGCCGCCAGGTACGCAAGCTGAAGCTTTCGCCCTGGATGGCCGCGGCCATGGGCAATCGACAGACATAAACAAACTAGCGCGTTAACTAAGGGCCGCTTTGAGCGGCCGACAGGTCCGAAACAAGATTCGAAAGGGAGAGGGGAGCCAGATGGTCGTCACCAAGAGAGAGCCGGACGGGATCACGAGGATCCGAGTAATAGGGGTAGGCGGAGGCGGGTCCAATGCTGTGTCTCGCATGTTCCGCGAGCGCATTACGGGCATTGAGTACGAGGTGGTCAACACCGACACGCAGGCGCTGCTGCGCTGCGACGTGCCGCTGAAGATCTCCATCGGAGACGACCTGACGGCAGGCAAGGGTGTCGGCGGCGACCCCGAGATCGGCGCTCGCGCTGCCGAGGAGAGCCGGGACGAGATTTACGAAGCCGTACGCGACGCAGACATGGTATTTGTCGGCGCGGGTATGGGCGGCGGCACCGGCACGGGCGCAGCGCCCGTCATCGCCGAGATTGTGAAAGAGACCGGTGCGCTGACTGTCGGCGTTGTCACCCGCCCGTTCGCTTTCGAGGGCATTCGCCGGGCCAAGCAGGCCGACGAGGGCATTAAGAAGCTGGCCGAGGCCGTCGATACCCTGCTGGTAATTCCAAACGAGCGCCTGCACGTCATCTGCGAAGAAGAGGTGACGGCCGGGAACGCCTTCCGCATGGCCGACGACGTGCTGCGGCTGGCGGTCCAGT
>CAVOCN010000130.1:0-4804 GCA_963694205.1 Dehalococcoidia bacterium
GTCTTTTTCACCGATTCGAGAATCGTCTCTTCGTCCAATGGCGACAGCGACAGCAGGTCCACGACCTCGGCCGAGTAGCCCTGCTGGGCTAGCATCTCGGCGGCCTGCAAGCACAGGTGGGTCGTGTAGCTAATGCCGATTAGCGTGACGTCGGTGCCCTCACGTGCGATGTGGGCCTTGCCGATTTCGACCTCGTAGGACTCTTGCGGCACGTGCGGGCCGGTACCCACGCCGCCCATGAGCAGCTTGTGGTTGAACACAATGACGGGGTCGTCGTCACGAATGGCCGCAGCGTGCAGGCCCTTGGCGTTGTACGGATTGGACGGTGCGACGCACTTGAGGCCGGGGAAGTGCACGAATATGGAGTACAGCGTCTCGGAGTGCTGGGCGGCCGAGCCGACTCCTGCGCCAGTTGATGTAATAACAGTCAACGGCAGTTTCACCTTGCCGCCGAACATGTAGTGCATCTTGGCCATGTTGTTGAAAATCTGGTCGCCGCACACGCCGACGAAGCCGACGAACATTAGGTCAGCTATGGGCCTCAGACCGGCAGCAGCCGAACCCACGGCCGCGCCGATGAAGCCGTTTTCGGAAATGGGTGTGTCACGGACACGCTCCGGACCGAACTTGCCGATAAGGCCACGTGTCAGCTTGAACACGCCGCCCCATGCATCTTCGAAGTCGTCTCTACCGGCTCCACCGGCGACGTCCTCGCCCATGAGGATGACGTTGGGGTCGCGTTCGAACTCCTGGTGGAAGGTCTCGTTCACCGCCTGCGCGTACGTGAGCGCCCTAACCTCTGTGGTTGTCATTTCGTTGTTGCTCCTGTCTCGTGATGCTCGGGGTTATAGGGGTGTCCCCTGTCAAAAAGGTGCCCGAACAGTTAGGGGTATTTGACGTAGACGTCGGTGAGAATTTCGGAGGGATCCGGATACGGGCTCTCCATTGCGAACTTGGACGCCGCCTCTACTTTGGCGATGGCATCAGCGTCGATGCTGTCGAGCTGGTCCTGGTTCATCGTTCCGCTTTCGAGCAGGAACTTGCCCATAGTCAGGATGCAGTCCCGGCTCTTGTAGTACGCCTCTTCTTCTTCGGTGCGGTAACCGAGGGGGTTATCCGCGCCGTAGTGCCCGAAGTAGCGGTAGGTCTGGGCCTCGATGAGCGTGGGGCCCTCGCCGCGCCTCGCTCGTGCTACTGCCTCACCTGCGACCTCGTACATCTCCATGACGTCCTGCCCGTCGACTGTGACACCCGGCATGGCGTAGCCCGCCGCCCGGTTGGCGACAGAGCCCCCGGCGACCGAGTACTCGAACGGTGTGGACTCGGCGTAGCGGTTGTTCTCGCACACGAACAGGACCGGCAGGTCCCATATGGACGCCAGGTTCATTGACTCGTGCAGCGAGCCCTGTGACGACGCCCCGTCTCCGAAGAACACTACCGAGACGTTGTCCCGGCCCTGCACCTTCGCGGCCAACGCGCAGCCTGTGGCAACCGGGATGTTGGACCCGACGACGCCGTTGGCGCCCAGCATGCCCTTGGTGGCGTCGGCAATATGCATGGTGCCGCCCTTGCCGCCGTTGGTGCCGGTGGCCTTGCCCAGCAGTTCGGCCATCATTTCGTTCACCCCAACGCCTTTGGCGATGCAGTGGTGGTGGCTGCGGTGGTTGCCCAGCACGTAGTCGCCATCGCCGAGGTGAGCGCAAATGCCCGTTGGCACCGCCTCTTCGCCGATGGCCGAGTGCGTGCCGAGAATGCGGCCCTGGTCGGCCTCACGCTTGGCCTGTTCTTCAAACCGACGGATGAGAACCATGGTCTCGTACATCCACGTCAGTTTTTCTTTGGGGATCGATCCCTGTGCGGTCGTCATAAACTACCCTCCAAGTGGTGGTGGAAAAAACGCCTTTCTCCAGCCAACGAGACCCGGTGGCCTGCTGGTGGCGGGATTATAAACGATAACCCTATAATCCGGCCGACACTCCTGTTTTTAGATTGCTTAGAACGCACCGTTAAACGAACGAAGGATCCAACCATGCGACGCATACTCATAGCCGACCAGCTAATAGACGGAACCGGCGCGGCCGCCGTACCCAATGGCGCGCTGATAGTGGAGAACGGCCGTATTGAGGCCGTGACCACTCGCGACCAGCTGGGCTCCAGCCCAGAGGGCGAGGTGATCGAACTGGCCGGTGGCACGATTACGCCCGGCTTCATTGAGGTGCACGCGCACATGCACTGCTCGGCCGAGGCCGACGCCTATGAGCAGGTCATGCACGAGACCCACGACGAACTGCTCATGCGCTCGGTCGATGCAGTTCGCACGACCCTCACATCTGGCGTGACGACGATGCGCGACCTGGGCAGCCGCAACGAGATTGCGTTCCCGATCAAAAAGGCGATTCTAGATGGGAAGATTCCCGGCCCCAGGCTGCTGGTCACCGGCACGCCCATCACGACTACTGCCGGGCATTGCAACAGCTTCGGCACCGAGGCCGACACCGTGGAACAGGTCATTACAGCGGTCCGACGCCAGATAAAACAGGGAGCCGACTACATAAAAATGATGTCCACCGGTGGCGCGTTTACCCCCCGTAGCAACGTACGCGCCGCCCAGTACCCGGTGTCTACCCTGCGGGCGGCCGTAGAGGATGCTGAGCGCATGGGCGTGCGGGTCGCGGCCCACTGCCACGGCACCGTGGGCGTGGCCAACTGCACAGAGGCGGGCATTCACAACCTCATTCACAGCACCTGGCTGTCGGAGAACCCGGACGAGAGCTGGGACTATAAGCCCGAGGTGGCCGACATGATGGCCGAAAAGGGCCTGTGGGTGGACCCGACCATCGCCATTGCCGCCATTCGCGACGTCAAGGGCGTGGACATGGACCCCGGCGCGACGTCCGCCGTGCTCGACGACCCTGAGGGCCGCTACGCCATTCTGCGCGACATGTGGGACCGGGGCGTTAAGTTCGTCACCGGCCTGGACACCGGCATGGCCCACGTCGAGTTCGGCGACTTCGCCTTTACGCCGCAGGTCATGGTCGAGGGCATGGGTATTTCGGAGATGGACGCCATTGTGTCGTCCACACGCACTTCATCGGAGTGTTTGGACATTTCCGGCGAGACCGGCACGCTGGAGGTCGGCAAGTCGGCCGACGCGCTCATAATCAACGGCGACCCGCTGGCCGACATCCGGGCCCTGCACAACGTCGACACCATCGTCAGCCAGGGCAACGTGGTGAAACGCGGCGGGCGACTGCTGATTTAGCGGGCTGGCGATTCGCCTAGTCGATTATCTCAACCGTCAACCCGATGGTATGTGTTCAACCCGCCAGGCCTAACGCCGACGCCGAGGCGTTGAGTTCTCTTAGGTGTTGGTCCGTGAAGTACATCCACTGGTGTGGCTTCTGGCTCAATTCCCGGATCGGGTGGCGAGGATCGCGCGTTTCATCGCCGAATTGGCGGAGACACTGTTTCCAAACCTCGTAAGCCAAAATATCGGCGGCCTGGAGAGGAGGGAAATCCTTTCCGTTCCTGAATTCCAGTGAGGAGATTCGATTTAGGTCTCTCCACTCGTCAAGCTGGCTATTGAGTTGGTACAAGTGGCCCAGCGTCTTACTTCCCTGCGCCCCTGACTCCATCACCGACTCAACCCAAGCGTCAAAAGGTCGCACGACTTCGCCAATATGTCGCCAGCATTGTTGAGCACCCAAGCCGTACAAGCCTCCCAGTCTCTTTTCGACCTGCTTGGACATGATCGTCTCAACCGGCTCACGAAACACAGTGCAACTCATGCTCCAAGAAACGTGCTCTTCGATTATGGAAAGTAGCCAGGCCAGTCGTGATTTTCGGTCGTCATTACTCCAGTCTAGGAATTGCCCGAACCTACTTTCATATTGGTTCATGTGGAAGTGTTGAATGCCGAAGTCCTTGAGTGCAGACTGCCATTCTTCTGTGAACCTCTTCCACCGGGCTGCGTCGGATACAAACGCCGCCACCACCGTCATATTTGAATCGGCGTGAGTCCCGCTTTCGTCAAAATAGGCGACTAAATCGGCCACGAATCTTTTACCCTCTGGAGAACCAGCCCGGAAGACGTTCCGCAGTACTTGGTAAATATGTCCGAAAGGGCCTAGTCCACAACTGGCTGACCCAGGTTTACTACTGGCTTAATCTAGGTAGCGCTGGGTACTCCTAGCTCGGCGAGGATGCCCGCGAGCCGGGTCTTTTCGGCGGCGGTTAGGTCGTGGAAGGGCGGTCTGACTGAACCGGCCTGAATGCCGACGTACTCGGCCGAGGCCTTGAGCACGTTGGTGGCGAAGCCGCCGAAGTCCTCGTCCACGAGTCGCCAGAAAGTGGACTGGCGCGAGTGCAGTCGGTCGGCCTCGGCGTACTTACCGGCCTCTAATAGCGCCCAGAACTCCGCCTCGCCCTGCGGCCAGAATGCGCCGATGCCGGTTATGTAGGAAGTGGCGCCGTGCTGGTGGGCCAGCCCTGCCAGATGGCCGTAGGAGTTGTCCACGATGGCGAACCGGTCGGCGTAACGATCGAGAGTCTCGACGTAGTCCTGGAACGAGGGCAGAAACCCGCGCTTTATCGAGACGATGCTGGGTATTTCGGCCATGGCTGCGGTGGCCGGTCCGTCCACGCTGCCGCCCAGGCGACGCCACGACTGGTCGTAGATCATCAGGCCGATGTCGGTGCCTTTGGCGATTTCGGTGTACCAGTTGACGACGCCTTGTTGGTCCATGCCGTGGTAGTAGTACGGCGGCGGGACCATTGCCACTTTCGCCCCTAGCGCGAGGGCGGC
>CAVOCN010000131.1:0-4803 GCA_963694205.1 Dehalococcoidia bacterium
ACGGGCAGTTCGACCCGGCACACCGAACAAAGGTGGCCGTCGAGCATGGCCACGGCTCGTCCGCCTTTGGACTTCCTGAGAGTTTCATACCGCGCTAGCAGCGTGGGAGGTATCTGGGACGCCTGCCCACTGCGGATGTTTTTCAGATCGGCGATTTCGCTGAGCAGATCGGGCTCTGCGGCCTTCAGTTCGACGATCTCGCGCTCCCTGGCACCGGTGAGTCGCTCAATGGCATTCACATGCCTGTCACGGGCCTTTTGGAACTCGTCGATTTCGACCATCAACTCCAGCAGTACGTCCTCGCTCTCGGCCCGCTGGGTAGCGGAGAACTCGCGCTGTTCACTCAACGCTTCGACCTCTTTAACGTTGGTCACCGAACCGTCGTAGAGCCGTTTGTCGATGCCTTTTACCGTTGCGACCAGCTCTTCGATTTTCCGTTCCGCCGCCCGGTGCTTTACCGAGCGGTTTTCCAGAACGGCGTCTATTTTGACTAGCTGGGCCTTTATTTTCGGCAGGTCGCCTTCATCTGACGCCTTTCGCCTGGCTTCCACGAGGGCTTCATCGAGAGTTTGCAACTCGATATCTACTTCTTGTAGTTCGCTGAGTGTCCGAAGTTCTTCCATCACCGCTATTTTAAACGAAACCAAAAAACCCGCACAGACCCGTGTGGCACACACCGGCCTGTAGTAGCCTTGTAGCGACTTGTCAGCCAACAATTCTCTCCGCAACAACTCGCGACCGCGAACCAAGATTGTCTGCACGCTCGGCCCGGCCGTCGAGTCGGCGGCCAGCATTGAGGCGCTCATTAGCGCTGGCATGAGCGTTGCCCGCCTGAACCTGTCTCACGGCTCTCTAGACGCCCACACAACTGCTGCTGACAAGGTGAGAGCCGCGTCGGGCAAGCTCGACATTCCCGTATCGATAATGGTGGACGTGCCCGGCCCGAAGTACCGGACCGGACCGACGGTGCCCGGCGTGATTGACCTGGAACCCGGCGACGACATTGTCCTGACGAGCCGGGCACTGGTGGGCGACAAGGCCCTGATATGCGTTACGCCGCCGGGCATTCACCGGGACGCCGACCCCGGCAACAAGGTGATGATTTCCGACGGCCTGATTCAGCTACGGGTCATACGCATAGACAACGAGGACGTGATTTGCCAGGCGATGACGTCGGGCCGCATTACCGAGGGACGGGGGGTGAGCATTCCCGGAATTGCCCCCTCGCAGCCGTTCCCGGACGAGGCGGCGCGCACCGCCCTGCACTTCGCCGCCGACCAGAACGCCGACTTTGTGGCCCTTTCGGGCGTCACCTCCGACGCCGACGTGAAGGCGGCCCGCGACATTCTCGACGTCCGGTCGGTTCGTCCGTTGGTCGTCTCGAAAATAGAGATGGCCGAGGGCGTGACCAACTTCGAGTCCATTTTGGAAGCGAGCGACGGCATTATGGTCGCCCGCGGCGATCTGGGCGTCGAGGTAAGGCTGGCAGAGGTGCCGGTCATTCAAAAGCGGCTCATACGGGCCTGCAACCGGGCTGGCAAGGTAGTAATAACCGCCACCCAGATGCTGGAGTCGATGATCGCCTCTCCTGCCCCGACTCGCGCCGAAGTCACCGACGTTGCCAACGCGGTGTTCGACGGCTCCGACGCCATTATGCTGTCCGGCGAGACCTCGATTGGGAAGTACCCGGTGGAGGCGGTGAAAGTTATGGCAGAAGTGGCGATAGAGGCCGAAAAGGCGCTTCCCTACGAGGCCATGCTGCTGGAAAAGCGCGAGGACTTAGAACACCAAACGGACGATGCCATTGCGTACAACGCCTGCCAGACGGCGCACCAGCTGGGCGCGGCGCTGATAGTCGCGTTCACCGAGTCGGGCAGCACGGCCGGGCGGGTTTCCAAGTATCGCCCGGCAGCCGAGATACTGGCGCTAACACCCTCTGCGGAAACGCAGAGGGCTCTGACCATGAACTGGGGCGTCCTGCCGGTGACGACGGCCCCTGTGCGCGACCTGGACGACTTTTTCGCCCGCGTACAAGAGGAGGCCATAAAGGTTTCTGGCGTGGCCTCCGGCTCGCTGGTGGTACTGGTTGCGGGCCTTCCCATTGGCGTCCCCGGTGGCACCAATTTGCTCCGAGTCCTGTCGGTAGACTAGCGCTTGCCAGCCGCGCTCCTGTGGCTCCAGCTGCTGGCGGCTGCGGTCCTCATCCTGGGCGGTGCCCGCTACCTAGCCAGCGCCTCTGACGTCATCGCCCGCCGCACCGGCCTGGGCCACACGTTCGTGGGCATTGTGCTGCTGGCGACGGCTACTTCATTGCCGGAACTGGGCACCGGCATAAGCGCCATAGGGTTACAGGACTCCCCCGACCTGGCCGCCGGGTCTGCGTTTGGCTCCAACATGGTCAACATATTCATAATCGGCATTGCCGACATGATGTGGCGTAACGGGCCGCTGCTGGGTTCGGTATCTCGCGCGCCCAGGCTGGTCGCTGTACTGGGCATAGGGGTTATAGGGATCGGCGCGGTCTCGGTGTTCGTTCACCACCAAACTTCGGGCATGGATGGCTGGTACTTCAGCCCGCTCACCGCAGTACTGGTCGCCTTCTTTTTGTTCTCCACTTACGCCCTGTACCGATCTGAGAAGGGGAGTGACACTCCCGAGCCCCAGCCCGACCCAGAGCAAGACGAGGAGCAACAAGTCGGGGAACTTGGCCCGGCCATCGGGCTCTACTTCGCATCGGCGCTGGTCGTCATCGCCAGCTCTGTGTGGCTGTCCTACGCTGGCGACGGGCTGGCGAACAGGCACGGGTGGGACGAGTCGTTCGTCGGCACACAGTTCCTGGCCATTAGCACTTCCCTGCCGGAACTGGCGACATCAATTGCCGCGTTGCGATTGGGCGCGCCAGAGATGGCGGTGGGCAATCTGCTGGGCTCGAACCTGTTCAACATGGGTTTCATAATGGCCGCCAACGAACTGGCCTACACCGACGGCACGCTGTGGGCTGCCATCTCGCCGCTGCATGGGTACACGGCGCTCATCGCCATTGGCATGACCGTCATAGTCATCGGCGCACTGCTAATTCGGTCGCGCAAGGGCGTGCCTAATGGGGGTATTCCGGCAACAGAACTAACCGGCGTGAGGCGCTGGGCGAAGCCGGAGGCGTTGCTACTTATAGCGATCTACATTGGGGCGAGCATCGGCCTGTTCTACGCTGGCTGACCGCGCTCGTCCCCCAGACAGACAAATTGGCAAACAAACCAGGAGAATAAATTGCTATTTGAACTGAGACAGTACTGGTGCAAGCCCGGCAAACGGGACGAGTGGGCGGCGTACATGGACGAGACGGTGATGCCCTACCAGGTGTCCAAGGGCATGGTGGTTGTCGCCACGTTCATCGACGAAGAGGACCCGGACCACTACGTGTGGATTCGCCGCTTCGAAGACGAGGCCGACCGTGAGCGCCTGTACAAGGCCGTCTATGAGACCGAGGCGTGGGAAAACGACATGATGCCGCGCGTCACCGAGTTGCTCGACCGCGAGAAGGCGATAATCAACCGCCTGATCCCGACTCCCAAGTCGGTAATTAGCTAGCGCTAATTACCTGTCCCTGGCTATTACGTAGTCGACGAGACCCAGTAGGGACTGACGCTCCGGGACGTCGGGGAGCGGGGAGAGGGCCTCGCGGGCCTTCTCGCACATTTCGTGGGCGAAGGCGCAGGCCTCGTAGATGATCTCCGGCGCGCGGGCGGCCTCGATGACGCGGGCGGCAGGGTCGCGGTCCTCGGGGTTGTTAAAGAAATCAGCAACGGAGGTGTCGCCGGGGTTGCGCTTCATATACGTCAGCACCGGCAAGGTCACCACGCCCTGCAACAGGTCGTTGCCGACCGGCTTGCCGATTTTCTCTCTGGACCCTCGTACGTCGAGTATGTCGTCGAATATCTGGAAGGCCATGCCCAGGTTGTAGCCGTAGTCGCGCAGCGCCTGCACGGTGGGCTCGTCGGTGCCGCTGAGCACGGCTCCGGACTCTGCGGCGGTGGCGAACAGGGACGCCGTCTTGTTGTAGATACGGTCGAGGTACGCCTTAATGTCCTGTTCGGGGCTGTAGGCGTTGGCCATTTCGTATAGCTGGCCCTTGGATAGCTCCATGATGGTTTCTGCGAACCGGCGTATGACCCGTACGTTGCCGGTGTCGCATACGAAGGTCGCAGAGGCGGCGAAGATGTAGTCGCCGACTACTACGGCCGCGTCTCTGCCCCATAAATTGGCGACGGTGGCCCTGCCCCGGCGCAGGTCGGAGTCGTCGACGGTGTCGTCGTGGATGAGCGTGGCGATGTGCAAAAGCTCGACCGCCCCAGCCATGATTTCGGCGTGCTTTCCGTCGTTCGGGTGAAACCCGGCCGACAGCAGGGTGACGGCGGGCCGCATCATCTTGCCGATGGACTCCAACATGTGGTCGAGCGGCTCGGTCAGGTAGGAGAATTTCCCCTCGCCAAGCTCGGTGAGGCGGGACTCGACGCGGGCCAGGCCGTCGACGACGGGCGCGTAGATAGCGTCCAAATCCGGGGGTCCAGGGAGGGGCGAGACGGCGGGTCTATCAAACACCAAGTCTGGCCACCTCCTCTTCGACCACCGCTTCGTCCAGCTTGGCGAACAGCGGCTGAGGCTTCTGCAAGGGCGCCCCAGCCACAAGCTCGTCACTCGACCAGGCCCAGGGCTGTTGGTCAAGCTGGCCGTCAAAGCCGAGCATTTCGTGCAGCTTCTGGCAGGTGAACGGCAGGTATGGGTACAGAGTCGTTTTCAGGCAGT
>CAVOCN010000132.1:0-4802 GCA_963694205.1 Dehalococcoidia bacterium
ACGGGCAGGCCGTCGGTTTCCGGGTACTTGTGGTTCGCTACGTCGCGGGACGTGGACCGGAGTACTTCGACCACTCCGTCGGGGGTCGGCAGGTCCGGGTCACCGATGCCGAAGCTGATGACGTCGGCACCTTTCGCCTTTTTGGCGGCGATGCGTCGGGAGATTTCTACGAACAGGTACGGAGGCACCCTGTCTATGCGGCTGGCAAATTTCATTTTTACCTTTGTGTTGTGTGTAACGTGTATTTTGCGTTTAGGTTAGCTGTCGTGTAAAATGTCAGTAACGGCCAGGGCATGTGGCGTATGGCTCAAAGGGGCCACTCACCTTCGAAGACCTTTTCGATGGGGCCTTCCATGATTACAGACCCCCTGCCCGACCACTCTATGTCGAGCTGGCCGCCGGGCAAATTGACCGTTACGGCGTCTCCGGTGAGGCCTTTTAGGTGCGTTGCCACTACTGCCGCGCAGGCACCCGTTCCGCAGGCCATCGTCAGCCCGGAACCGCGCTCCCACACCCGCAGGTTCACCTCGTTGGGCGACACGACGTTGACGATGCCGAAGTTCACGCCTTCAGGAAACCGCGCGTCATGTTCGACCAACGGCCCTAGCCTGGCCAAATCGACGTCAGCCACCGGTTCGTCCACAACGGCGACGGCGTGGGGGTTTCCCATTGAGACGCCGGTAACGGCGAAGTTCGACCCGCCGACCGCCAGCGGGTAGTCGTCCAGCTTTGGCTGGCCGGGCACGTTGAAGGGCACCTCACTCGCTGAAAACTGCGGTTCGCCCATGTCCACGCGGGCCCGCACCATGTGGCCGTCGCGCCATATAGGCGTTACCGAAAGAACCCCGGAGGCAGTCTCGACGGAGATTGGTGTCTGGTCAGCAGCCACTATGCCGAGGTCTACTGCGAACGCCGTTAGGCAGCGGATGCCGTTGCCGCACATCTTGCCTTCGGAGCCGTCGGCGTTGAACATCTGCATGCGCAGGTCGGCGATTTCGGACTCCAGCGCCAGGATGACGCCGTCGGAGCCCACGCCGAAGTGGCGGTCGCTAATGGCGACGGTCAGCGCGGGCCAGTCGAGCCCCGCATTGAGGCCTCGTCCGTCGACATACACGTAGTCGTTACCCGCGCCATGCATCTTGGTAAATGCCAGCGTTGTGCCTGTCTCGGGGTTCATAGATTCATTCTAGGGTATTGCTACCCACTCCCCCACCCTGTCTATCGCGCTCGCCAGACCCGGCTCGTCGGCCTCGAACCACTCCAGCCACTTCGCCCGCCGCAGCCATACGTACTGGCCTCTCGCGAACTTGTGGGTGCGGTTCTTGATGCGCTGGACGGCGTCGGCCAGGTCCAGGTTGCCGGAGAGGTGCTCGGTGAGCTCCTGGTAGCCAATGGAGGACATGGCGGTCAGTTCAGGCCCGTAGCCGCGCTGGCTCAGGCCCTCGACCTCGTTGAGCCACCCCGCCTCGATCATCTGGTCCACGCGCTGGTCGATTCGCTCGTAGAGCAACTTTCGCGGCAGTGTCAGGCCGATGGCGAGGGTGTCTTTGTTGAGAGCGCCCGTATAGCGCGGCGCTACTGTGGCTTCCCGCTCTGTGGTCGCGGCCTGGCGTTTTTCGCTTTGGCTCACTTCGCTTTGGCGTACTTCCAGGGCTCGGATTACCCGGCGGACGTTGCGGGGGTCTATCTTCGCCGCGGCTTCGGGGTCGGCGGCGGCCAGTTCGGCGTGCAGGGCATCGGGGCCGTCCGCCTGGACTCGCAGTTCCAACGCGGCCCGAAGTTCGGCGTTGGGGGGCACTCTTGGAGGGCTCCAGCCCTCTATTAGCGCGAACACGTACTGGCTCGAACCGCCCACCACCACGGGCAGCTTGTTTCGGCTCTGAATGCCTGCGACTACGTCGCCGACCAGATCGAGGAACGGGGCCAGGCCGAAGTCTTCGTCGGGCTCGATGATGTCCACGAGGTGATGAGGAATCGCCCGCTGCTCGGCTATGGAGGCCTTTGCGGTCCCAATGTCCAGCCCGGTGAACACCTGTCGGCTGTCGGCACTGACGATTTCTCCGCCAAACCGGCGTGCTACCTCAAGGCCGAACGATGACTTGCCGACGGCCGTGGGTCCGGCCACCACCAGCATTTTGCCGGGCGTCACGCCGTCAGAGGGGAGGTTGGTCACTGGGCGCGCGAGCCCGTGCTTACGACGCTGCGTTCTTGGTCAGGCGAGTGAAGCCCTCGGCATCCAGGCTTGCCCCGCCCACCAGTGCGCCGTCCACGTCGGGCATGGCCATATAGTCGGCCACGTTTTCGGCCTTAACGCTGCCGCCATAGAGGATAGGAGTTTGGCTCGCCGACTCGGGACCGAAGAGGGCCGAAAGTTGACCTCGAACGAGGGCGGCCATTTCCTGTGCGTCGTTTTTGGATGCGGCCCTGCCCGTCCCAATTGCCCATACCGGTTCGTACGCCACGAGCGCCGTGCCAACGCCAGAAACGTCCGCGAACGCCGCTTTTAGCTGCCCGGTGACTACCTCGCCTGCGTTGCCCGCCTCGCGCTGCTGCAGGGTTTCACCCACGCAGACGATGGGTACGAGGCCAGCGGCGAGTGCCGAGTGCACTTTGGTGTTCACAGACTCGTCCGACTCGCCGAAGACGGCCCGCCGTTCAGAATGGCCCAGGATCACGTACGAGCAAAGTTCCGCCACCATGGTGACGGATATCTCTCCGGTGAACGCACCGCTCGCCTCGGCGTGCATGTCCTGCGCCCCCAGGCCGATGCCAGTGCCTGCGAGCGCCTTTTTGGCAAGCTGAAGGGAGACGAAAGGCGGGCAGACCACGCTGGTGACTCCGGCTACGGGAAGGCCAGCTTTAAGGCCGTCTAATAATGCGGCGGCCTCGCTGACCGAAGTATTCATTTTCCAGTTGGCTGCGATTATTTTTTTGGGCATGTTAGGGTCCGTACTTCTTCAGGCGGCCTGCGTGAGCCATTGCCAGGGTCATTACTGACATTGCCTTCACTGTACCTATCGATCCACTGGCCATAGAGGGCTCGGTGAATGCGGCCGCTCCGTCGCCTTTCGTCAGCTTTGAACGGATGGCCAACGGCACGGGATGCCAGCTGTGGCCGCCGAAGACGGCGGGGGTGGAGTGGTCGCCCGCAATGACGAGAACGTCGGGGTCGAGGGCGAGGACCTGTGGCAACGCGGTATCAAGTGCCTCTAGAGCCGCTACTTTTCCATCGAAGTCGCCGTCTTCACCGGCTGCGTCTGCGGGCTTGTAGTGCAGGAAGAAAAAGTCGTGTTCGGCTTCCTCGTAGGCGGCCTTTAACGTGTCCAACTCACTGGCGAAATCGCGACCCGTACTTAGCACGTCCATGCCCGCGAGGCGCGCCAACCCCCGGTACATGGGGTACGCGGCGATGGCGGCTGGTCGCAGGCCGAAACGCTCGGGGAACGAGGGAAGCACGGGGGGGCTCGATATGCCTCGCAGCGCCACCGCCTGGGCCTCTTTGCCCTTTAGCGCCTCGTGCGCACTGGCGACGAAGGCGTTGACGGCGTTAGCCAGCTCTTCAGAGTCGGGGTCGATTGGCCGGGACTCAAGCGGCATGTGACCGTCCAGGCCGGGATCCGTGTCGGTTACGTCGCTGCCGGTCCCGATGCCGTGGAACACTGCGACGAACCGGTGGTCGCGAACTGCGTGCACGGAGACTCGGTGCCCCGGCACGTCGATGCCGTCGAGCAGGGCCACGAGTTCGTCGCTTCGCTCAGAGGGGATGCGGCCGGCGCGCCTGTCGAGCAAGCGACCGTCGCCGTCGGCAGCGCAGAAGTTGCCCCTCGCCGCCACGTCTCCCTCGGCCAGGTCTAGGCCGATGCCGAGCGCCTCCATTACGCCGCGCCCGACGCGGTGCCGGGTGGGCATGTAGCCGAACAGCGCCATGTGGCCCGGTCCGGATCCGGGCGTGATGCCGGGAGCGATGGGAATGGTGAGGCCGCAGGCGCTTTCGCCCGCAATCGAGTCGAGGTTGGGCAGTGACGCCGTTTCCAGTTCGGACAACCCCGTGTCGGGGTGCGGGTAGCCGCCGAGACCATCGACGACCAGCATGACGATGCGAGACCCGGCGTCCCGCTTTAGCTCGCGCAGGTCGATTCGCCCTTTGCCCATGCGGTTTTTAACCATTATTTGGCCCTCATTCGACATCCATAAGGACGGCTACTCCGGGTAACTCTTTGCCCTCTATGAACTCGAGTGTGGCCCCGCCACCGGTGGAAACGTGGCTTACCTTTGACGCCAGCCCTAGCCGTGCTACTGCGTCGGCCGTCGATCCGCCGCCGATGACGGTGGTCGCACTGCCGTCGAGGTCGGCGACGGCCTGGGCCACGCGGCGGGTCCCGTGGGAGAAGGCCTCCCACTCGAAGACGCCCATTGGCCCGTTCCAAAGTACGGACTTGGAACCAGAAATTGCCTGAGCGTACGCTGCCGCTGTGTCTGGCCCTATGTCGAGCACGAGCCAGCCCTGAGGAATTTCATCGACGCTCACCGTGCGAGAGGTTGCCTCTTGTGCGAATCCGGCTGCGACCACCACGTCGGTCGGCACGAGGACTGTGGCCGCACCGGGGGCCGCGCTGGCCATGAGGTTTCGCGCGTAGTCCAGTCGGTCCTCTTCAACCTTGGAGGTACCCACTGTGTAGCCCTGCGCTGCCAGAAAAGTAGCGGCCATGCCGCCCCCTATGATGAGGGTATCTACAAGAGTGGCGAGCCGGTCGAGCACGACCATTTTGTCGGAAACTTTCGCCCCGCCGACGATGGCGGTG
>CAVOCN010000133.1:0-4776 GCA_963694205.1 Dehalococcoidia bacterium
GCACGTTGGCGATGGCGTCTTCGTTAATCGAGTTCTGCGTCGAAACCACGAACCCGCCGGGTGCGAGGTAGGGCTTAATGAAGTGACAGGCCCAGTTGGTGTCGTACGACTTAACGGCCAGAAAGACGATGTCGTAGAGTTCGCCCGCCGCCGATACGTCAGACATATGCAGCGCGGTGTCCGGGCTGGCGACGAACTCGTCCTCCATCGTGGTTATCTTCACGCCGCTGGTGCGGATCGCCTCAATGTTTTCCGGCCACATGTCTATGACCGTGACGGGCACCCCTGCCCTGGCCAGGAACCCGGCAATGGCGCCGCCAATGGCACCAGCGCCCATTATTGCTATTCGCTTATCGGTCAAAAGAGAGGCTCCTTATTGATTGGGCGCGGGCGGCATGGGCTCGTCTGAGGCGAACCTCTTGAGCACGTTGCCGGTAATTTGCGACACGTTGTTTTTGTAGTCGTTGTGCGACAGGACGCCGCACCAGTCTATGGACCCGACGGAGAAAACGCCGCCGCCATTGGGGCCCTCGAAAAACGTCACGTCGGAGCGCACGAAGGGGCTCACCTCGCCGTGCTGCATCGAGTCGGTGACCGCCATTTCCTCGATGACGTGGTGATACACCTTGGAGTGGCGGCCCGCCGATGTTGCCAGCAGCAGCGCATGCCGTGGCGTGCCCAGGTCGAAGTCGAAGCGGTCGATCTCGTCACCGGCAGCGCCCCGGTTGAGCATGAGCGAGGGGTAGTCGCCTATCAGCTCGTCTTCACCTACGCCTTCGAATATGAACGCGGCCCTCGGGTCTCGCGCGTCCGGCATCTGGTCGTAGGGCGCGTTGTAGTCAAAGCCCTGGGCGGTGAACCCGACCCCGAACATTTTTTGCGGCAGGCGATTGCGATTACGCCATATGCCGCCCAGTTCGCCCGTGGTGGAGTGGTAGTACTCGCCCGGCTCGGCCTCCCACACGTCGGTACCACCCCAGCGCCGTATCTCGACTACATGGGGCCGTTCCGGGTCGAACGAGGTGACCCAATAGAAACCGTTGCCGCCCAGGTACATTACCCGGCCACCGGCAGCGAGGTAGGCCTCTACCGCCTCCAGCATGGGAAGGGACCAATACTCGGGGTGGCTGCCAATGACCAGCACGTTATAGGGGGACAGTAACTTGAGGCCATCGAAGTGCAGGTCCTCGGCAGAAAACACGTCGAATTCGTGACCTGCCTGCTCCATCCAGTCAGCGATTATCAGGTCGGCCGCCATGCAGTGGGGGCCGCCGCGCACCGGGTAGATGAAGTCTGGCCGCATGTTCAGAATTGGCACCTTACGGGTCTGGTAGGGAACCCCGCTGCCATCCCGCTTGTGGTCGTACATGGAGTGCAGACCGTTCTCGACTATGTACCCAACCTCTTCGTGGTGGACGGTCTTGTTCCAGTTCGGCAGTAGCTCCTCGGGGAACGAGTTGTCGCCCTCGGGCAACAAAACGTGCTCATTGCCGTACGCCAGGTAGGTGTTGGTCTCCAGCAAAAACGCGATTTTGGCCTGGGGCTTCCCGGCATGGGGGCGAATGAAGAAGGGAATGTGGTCTACCGCGTCCCCGGCCGTGGTTTTTAGGGCGAAGATGCCGCTGCGGGCGTCCTTTGGCACGTCGTACTCGACGCTGACGTCCCAACGGGCGTCGTCGATGTCCTCTTCGTGGAATTCGATGGCACCGTACTCACCCGGCCGATTGGCATGGTTGTACTCATGGCCGCTCCAATTGTGGCCAATGACGGCCCGATGCGGCATGTTGACCACCGTGCCGTGCAGCCGATTCGCCGAAACGTCCGTAGCCGTCTGGCCGGACATGCCAACGGAAAAGTCCCAGTTCGCCACCAGTGAAGTACCGGCAACAGCCGCCGGGTCCGCGCCACCTGAGAGGGCAGTTATTTCCGCTTCGCTCAGGGCCCTATCGAAGAGTCGGGGGGCGTCTATTTTGCCGTTAAACACCTTTTGATGCCGTCCTGCGGCATTGAGGGAGGCGGCGATCATGAGCGGGGCTCCCGAAGGTGCGACAGCGCCAAGTGGCACTTGCTTTTCCACCGAAACGGTTTCGCCCCCGGCCGTCCAGCCAAGAGGTGCCTGGTGCATACGGACAGTGCGGGTCGCACCGTCGAAGCTAACCGCGACGAAGTACCACTCCGGTTTGCGCAGCGCGCGGCCGGTAACCACGCACTCGGAAGACTTGCCGTCGCCCACCCACAGGGCCAGGTCGCCGTTGCGGGAGACGAACAGGCCGTAGCCCGAGTCTCCGTCCCGTGACAGCTTGGTTACCAGCGCCTGGGGCTCGCCCCTGTCGGGCCAGTTGGGAGATATCCAGGCCGTAATGGTGAAGCCATCGGCCAGGTCGAGATACGGACTGTCCGGCACGGTGACGTGAGAGCCACCGTAGAGGTGTTGCTCTTTGCCGTCGTATTGGCCTGTGACCGGCGACTCGACCGGCTCGACCTTCAGTCCGGGACCCATCGGGTTGGGGTCACCGTGAATGAGCCGAACAATCTCGGCCCGGTACTTTGAGGCCTTGGACGAGACGTGAAAGCGAATGGTCTCGCCCGGCCGGGCGCTAAACCTGTCCGGATAACCGGTTAACCTCATGGATCCCCCTGAAATGTGTGTGGCAAAAGCTTCCGGAATTATAGGGGCCGGGGCCGGACCACTCAAGGAACGGGTCAACACCCGAGGCCGAATACACATACCGCCGTTGACCGGCATATCGGCCACTGGTAAATTGACCGTCGCAGGTCACCGTCTTGCGGTGATCGCGACCCAAACGGTAGCGAAGCGGCTTATTGCCAAAGCGATGAGGCCTTGGCCGAAGAAGCCCTGAAGAGCGCGGGTTCGCCGCGCGGAGAATAGAGGAGTCCATATTGGCTGAGCGTGGAAGAGCGGCGGTACTCGTAGACGACTACAAGTTCGAAATAAGGGAGCTACCCACACCGGAGGTAGAGCCAGAGGGCATTCTCGTAAAGGTGACTGGCTGCGGGGTTTGCGGGTCGGACCTGCACATCTGGCGCGGCGACATCAAGCTGCACGGCTACATAACCGGGCACGAGCTGGTCGGCCGGGTCCACTCCATGGGCTCCAAGGTATCGACCGACTACCTGCAAAAGCCTCTAAAAGAGGGTGACCGGGTCATCTTCACCTACTTCACCCCCTGTCACCGTTGTTACAACTGCATTCGCGGCAAGTACACGGACTGCTGGCAGAACTTCACCGGCATGATGTCGGTAGAGGAGTACCCGTACTGCCACGGCGGATTTGCCGACTACTACTACCTGAAGCCTGGGACGTTCGTGTTCCGGGTCGACTCAGACATGTCAGACGCGGCATTGACCTCGGTCAACTGCGCGGCGGGCACGGTTATGGAGGGCATCGAGCGCTCCAACATTGAGGCCGGGCACGCCATTGTGTTCCAGGGCGCTGGCGGGCTGGGTCTGTACGGCATGGCTTATGCACGAGAGCGGGGCGCCGGGCCCATCATCGCCATCGACGGCCAGAAGCCCCGGCTCGACCTGGCGCTGCAGTGCGGTGCCGACTACGTCATAGACATTAACGAGCTTCCCGAGGCTGGGGACCGCATTGCGAAGGTGAAGGAACTCGTCGGCGGTGGCCGATCCGGCGCCGACACGGTGGTCGAAGTCGTCGGCTTCCCCGGCGTGGTCCCCGAGGGCCTGGAGATGCTAAGGCCGGGCGGTCGTTACATCGAGATAGGCAACATCTCGGCCAAGTCCATGGTCGAAATCGACATGAACCGGGTGCTGCACGGCATCCAGTACATCGTCCCGGTGTCGTTCTACAGCCCCGCCCTCCTACCCGCTGCGCTGGAGATGCTGGAGCGCACGCAGGACCGCTACCCGCTGGTCAACCTCATGTCCCACACCTTCAGCCTGGAGGACATCAACAAAGCGTTCGAAACGTCGGAGTGGTTCGGTAAGGACCGCCAGACAGCCGTCACCCGTGCGGTAGTAGTGCCCTAAGCAGCACTCAACCAGTTAGCAAAGGGCCTGTGTCTACTCGGCACAGGCCCTTTTGTTTGCCCCGGCCGGGTGGGGGGCAAACTCCCGGCTACTCGAAGGCCAGCGCGCGGGCCGGGTTCTCCACGAAAATCTTGTGCAGGTCGGCCTCGGTGAAGCCCATTTTTCGCATGCGCGGAATCAGGTTTTCTAAATGGTGGGCAAAGCCTTTGCCGCCCTTACGCACGTACTGCCACGGCTGGCACACATCCTGTGCCACCAGGATCTGGTCGATAAAGCCCATCTCGGCGACGGTGGCGATGATCTTCAGCCTTTCAGCGTCCGTGGTGAAACGCACACCCGGCATCACCCCCTCCAGCGAAGTGTCCTCCCAGCCAAACACGTCCAGCTGTATGTAGCTCCCGGCCTCCCCAAGTGCCCTGAGGCCGTCGCTATCCATGAGGCCGTCAGAGTGGCCGAATATCACCTTTTCCGGGTTGGCGCCAGCTTCCAGCAGAATGTCCAGTGTCTCGTTTTTCGATCCCTTGGGGCCGCCTGCGTGCAACGTGAGCGGGGCGCCCGTTTCTTTCTGGGCCATACCGGCGGCAAAGAGCGACTTTTTTTCTTCTGGGTGAAGGGGGTTCGAGCAGCCGATCTCGCCGATGATGCCGCTCTTCACGCCCGTGTCTCCCACCCCGACCGTTACGTCCCTGACTATCTCGGCAGCTATCGAATCCACCGTTTTATCGGCCATGTCGTCCGGGAGAGACACCGACACGTAGTAGCCCG
>CAVOCN010000134.1:0-4743 GCA_963694205.1 Dehalococcoidia bacterium
GACGGCGTGGCCAAGCTAAACGGGTACCTGGAAGACTACGCTTTCCTGACCGACGGCCTGCTCGCATTGCACGAGGCGACGCTGGAGCCACGCTGGCTGTCCGAAGCCATCGTGCTGGGGGGCGAGATGGTCGAACTTTTCTGGGACAGGGCGACCGGCCAGTTCTACGACACCGGCTCCGACCACGAGCAGTTAGTGGTGCGGCCGCGAGACATCGCCGACAACGCCATCCCCTCCGGCACCTCTGCCGCCTGCGCTGTGCTGCTGCGCCTCGCCGTCTACACCGGGGACGCTGACATGCACCGGGTGGCGACCGAAAGCCTGCGCTCGGCCCGAGAGTTGATGGTGCGAGTGCCGGCCGGTACCGGCCACTGGCTGAGCGCCCTGGACTTTCACCTGGGAACCCCAAAAGAGGTCGTCATCACGGGCGACCCCGCCGACGCCGCCACACAGGCGTTGCTCGGCGAGGTCTACAGGCACTACCTGCCCAACCGCGTAGTCATGGGCGTCAGCGGCAACGGCCCGCTCGCCGACCTGCCATTAGCCGAAGCGCGGGAGTCTATAGACGGGTCGCCTACGGCCTACGTCTGCGAGAACTACGCCTGCATGATGCCGACGACAGAACCGGCGGTTCTGGCCGGACAGCTAGTCGACTAGCCCGGCTCGCCCGTCACCCAAAGGGTTGACTAAGGGCCTTCTAAGGGTCTGGGGCGTCCTCTTTAGCCGAGCGAGTGTCCCAGCGCGCCAGGACCGTGTTGATGACCGACAGGAAAATCAACTTAACGTCCAGCCACGGGCTCATCGTCTCGGCGTAGCGCCGGTCGAGTTCCAGCTTCAGATTGTTCTCGTCCTCCGGGTTGTACACCTGTGACAGCCCCGTCAGCCCCGGCGTGACGCGCAACCTGTCGGCGAAGCCCGGTATCTGACGCTCCAGTAGCCGTTGCTCTTCAAGAGGCAATGCTCGCGGTCCCACCAGGCTCATGTCCCCCCGCCATATCGACAGCAAGCCGGGGAGTTCATCCATCGCCGTTCTACGCAAGAAACGGCCGACACGAGTGACGCGGGGGTCGTCATCGGTCGTCCACACAGGCCCCACCTTGTCCGCGTCGACAATCATGGTGCGGAACTTGAGGTAGGAAAAGGTCGTAGCTTCCGCGCCCGCATTGGAACTGGCCGCCCTGGCTCTGCCCGCCCTGGGCTGACCGTAGAAGACGGGCCCCCTGTCTTCCCGCCAGATGAGAAGTGGAATAACGGTCCACAGCGCCAGCCACACCGGGGCCAGCGCAATGTGAGCCAGCGTCAGAATCGCCAGGTCCATCGGGCGCTTGTACCAGCCTCGCATTCAGCCCCTCCCCTGAGTCTTGGTACTCTGTACCGGCGCGGCTGCTTGCTCCACCAGCGCCACCAGTTTTGCCAGTTCGCCATCACGAGCGTACTTATCGGCGACTCTCTTCGCCGCCTGTCCCATCGCCTCCAACCGGGCAGGGTCGCCTGCCAGCTCGCTTATCGCGGCCGCGATGCCACCGGCGTTCGCGGGGTCCACGACGACCCCGCAGCCCTCGCCGCTGGCTATCCCTGCAACGTCGCTATCGTGCGGCGCAGCAGCGAGCACCGGACGGCCTGCCGACAGAATCGAGTAGAGCTTGCTCGGCACGACAAGCCCCTCCAGGCCGGGCCTGATCGCCACTACGTGCAGGTCCCCAGCTTCCAGAACATGGCGAAGCTCACTGGCCGGGAAGTAGTCCAGGAAACGCACGTTGCCAGCGTCCCCTGCCAGCCGCCGCAACTCCTCTCGCCTGGCACCCGCGCCCACGAACACCATGCCAGCCCCGGCATCCAGTTCGCGCGCGGCCGCGACCAGGGCAGCGAAGTCGCCAGAATATCCGAGATTGCCTGCATGAAGCACGACGAAGTCGAAGCCTTCCCGAATCTGGTCCCTAATAACCGAGCCGTCGGTCATCGGCACTGGCAGCGCCACCGAGCCCGTGCGCACGACTGACACCCTTTCGGGCTCGACGCCTTTAATTTGGATACGTCGCGCCATGTCGTCGCCGAGCACAATCACCCTTCGCGATCTACGCAGCGCCCACCGGTGCACCCGGTCCCACAGTTTCGCCAGCGGACCGGGTATGGGAATACCCGCGGCGACGGCCATGTCGGGGTGCAGGTCCTGCACGGAGTACACGAAAGGCACGCCCATCAGCTTGCTCATCAGCGCACCGAGAATCGACACAACGGGCGGGTCTGTCATGCCTATGACCACGTCGGGTCGAGGCGTGAGGGTCAGCGCGCGAATGGGCATTAGCAGCAAATAAGTAACGTAGTTCGACAGGCGGCCCAGCGGCGAAGATCGGTCGAACCCCGTTGAGCCGACCCGCTCCACGTTCACCCCATTTTGGGTCTCGCTTCTCGTCAGGTAGTAGCCATGTTTTTCGCTGGGGGCGTACGAGGGCCTACCTGCCAGCACCGTAACGTCGCCTCGCTCGGCCAGCGCGCGGGCCATGTCTTCGGCCACCGTCGCGGTGGCGGAAGTGTCCGGGGGGTAGTACTGGTTAATCAGTAACGCCCTCATCCTCGTACTACCCCTCATCCTCTTACTACCCTCACTGGCGCACCGCCAAAAACGGGCCGAGAGCGAGGACGTCCATCCTGGTGCGCAGGAAGCTGGCGACCGCCTCTTCGGGCGTGTTTACCACCGGCTCATTGTCGTTAAAAGATGTGTTCAGCAATACGGGAACGCCCGTTAGCTTTTCGAACTCGGTGATCAGGGCGTGGTAGCGAGGGTTGGCCTCCTCGGTGACCGTCTGGAGCCTCCCAGACCCGTCCACGTGAGTCGGAGCGGGGATAGCGTCTCGCTTGTCTTCCCTCACCTGGTAGGTCATTTGCATGAATGGGGATGGGTAGTCGTTTTCGAACCATTCCCCTACCCGCTCAGCCAGTATCGAAGGGGAAAACGGCCTGAACGCCTCCCGGTGCTTCACCCGGCTATTGAGAATGTCCTTCATGTCGGCCCGGCGCGGGTCCACCACAATGCTCCGGTTCCCCAGGGCACGCGGCCCCCACTCCGAGCGCCCCTGGTACCAGCCCAGCACGTCGCCGTCAGCGATGCGCTTAGCAGCCGCGCTGGCCATCTCGTCGTCAGAAAGCTCTTCGAACGCTAGACCCTCCGTTTCGAGAGCGGCCTTCATTCGAGCCACCGGGTACTCGGGCCCCCAGTAGGCGTGGTCCATCACGAAGCCCGTCCTCGGCTGCCCGAGAATCGAGTGATAGGTGTACATCGCCCCTCCAACGGCCAGCCCGGCATCGCCAGCCGCAGGCTGCACGTAGAGGTTCTCAAAGGGCGTGCGGTCGAGTATGCGTCCGTTGGCCACGCAGTTGAATGCCACGCCACCGGCGTATGCCAGGTTCTTGGATTTAGTGCGGCTCGCAAGCTCACCGACAATCCCGTAAACAATTGTCTCCAGCCGTTCCTGCAAGGTCGCGGCCACGTCGTAATGGTGTTGGTTGAGGGGCTCAGAAGGTTCGCGCACCGGCCCCAGCGCATCGACCAGGCCATTGCCGAACAGCGTGGGCATTGTCGGCTCGCCCGACCGCCACGACACCTCCGGGCCGACTTTTTGGTGCCTGAAGTAGTCCATCCCTAGCTTGAAGCCCAGCTTGCCATCTGAGCGGACGATGCGGTCGAATACGTCGCCGTACCTGGGCTCGCCGTACGGCGCGAGGCCCATGACCTTGTACTCGTCGCCATACCTGGGAAAGCCGAGGTACTGGGTCACAGCCGTATAATACAGGCCGAGCGAGTGAGGGAACATCACCCTGCCGCCAACCTCAATGTCCCGCCCCGACGCCGTGCCCCAAAGCATGCTGGCAAAGTCGCCCAGTCCGTCCAGTGACAGCACCGCCGCCTCGTCGAACGGCGAGCAGTAATAGGCACTGGCGGCGTGGGCAACGTGGTGCTCTACGAAGTGGAGCTGCGCCGTGAGCTTCGCGGGGGTGGTGCCACCGGCCTCGGCCAGTGCGTCCTGCACCCCGCCGAAGCTGCGCCACGCGTTCGCTCGGCTCAGCGCGAATCGGGGGAATCTCGCTGCCCAGATCGCCTTTTTAAGCAGTTGGGCAGATCGCTTGCGGGGCACGACGACGTGGTCGACCGCCTCTACAGGAATACCGGCCACTTCTAAGCAATATCGAACGGCGTTGGACGGGAACCCCGCAGTATGTTTAACCCGGGTAAACCGCTCCTCTTCCACCGCCGCCAAAAGCTCGCCATCCCGCAGGATGGCCGCCGAGGCGTCACCGTGATACGCGTTAAGGCCGAGGACGTACAAGCGTGCTCTCCATCAGCCCTTCAACACCTGTCGATACATATCAGTAGTTTGTCTCGCCGCCTCATCCCAGGTCAGGTTCGCTGCTATCGCTTTCGCCCCGCTTGCCAGGTCGGCCCGCAAGGCTTCGTCGGACAGCAGGCTATCCATCGCGGCCCGCATATCATCGGCGTTCAAGCCTACCACCAGGCCACCGGGCCCGCGCAGGGGTTTGGGGCCGCTTACGTGTTCGGCAACCCCGCAAGTCTCCGTTACGACCACCGGCGTGCCCGCCGCCATCGCCTCCAGCGCCACGGTGCCGAAGTTCTCGTTTATCGACGGCAGAGCCAACAGCGCGGCCTCGGCCAGGGCCGCCGCCTTATCCTCGCCGTAGAGCGGTCCAACGAACTTCACCCTGGCCCCTAACTGAGAAGACTGGACG
>CAVOCN010000135.1:0-4736 GCA_963694205.1 Dehalococcoidia bacterium
AGCACGAAGCGACGCCACCAAAGCTCTTTCACGTTGCGTTTTAACTCCACGCCAAGAGGCCCGTAGTCCCAGGTCGAGCCCAGGCCGCCGTATATCTCGGAGCTCTGAAAGATAAAACCACGGCGTTTCGCGAGAGAGGCGAGTACGTCTATGTCAATTTTGTGTTTAGTTTCGGGCAATTAGAGTGGTCTCCGCCGGGCCTGGCCTCGCTCTTTAGGGCATCTTTGGCCGGGGCCTTATTTACTAGGATAGTTTACTGTCTCGGTCTCTCTCCGCACCACCTACTCACTTACTCTTGGCGGGAAAAAGACCAGGTCGCTGCGGCGAGCAGGACGACTCCGAACCCGGCGGCCACCAAAGCATTCTCCCATGCCCCCATTCGATACCCAAAAACATGCACCGCGAATGGCTCCAGGACCGCGGTCGATACATCTGGGTCGGTCCGGCTGAGCAGGACTTCCCTGATGCCGGCGACCGGGTAGGTTAGCGGGTTGATCTTGGCCAGTACCTCCAGCCAGGTGGGCACCGAGTTTACCGGGAAGAACATCCCGGACATGAACGTCAGCGGGAATGTCACTACTCCAACCATCTGGGCAGACTGCGGACTGCGGATGCGCACCCCGATCAATACCCCGAGGCTTCCCACGGCCACAGAAAACAGCACCAAGTACAGGAACAGGGCAGGTATGACCCAGCCCGTCACCGACACGCCAATAAATGGCGCAACTACAAGCATCGCGGCCACCTGGAACAGGGAGATCACGGTCACCGCCGTTATCTTGCCGCCGATGATGCCCAACCGGCTCACGGGCGCTGCAAGCATCATCTTGAGGTACCCGTACTGGCGGTCCCAGAAAATCTGAGCGCCACCGAACAGGGCAGTCTGGCTGAGGGCCATCGCAATCATCCCAGGGTAGACGAACTTGAGATAACTCGCCCCAACCGCAGATGGGTCCACAACATCGTCCAGTCCGATCCCGATGAAGACGAGGAATCCAAGAGGGAGAATCAGAGAACTGAACACGGCCACACGGCCACGAGAAAATGAAATTAGGTCTCGATACGCCACCGCGAACAAACCCCGATAGTGTTCTGCGAAAGACTCTCTCACGATCTCTTACCGTCCAAGTCATTTTGGGCTTTACCAAAGTTGCGGTCCGTCAGGCTAACGAACACGTCTTCCAGTGTTGGCCGATTCACCGAGACCGAGTCCACCGGCGTGGTCAAGCCCCTCAACAACTCCGGCAGGAAACCGGCAGCGTCCTGCACGTTTGCCGTGACAATTCCCTCTACGGTCTGGGTCGCGACACCGAAGCGCTCCATGACCTCTGCCGCCACCTGTGTCGGCTGCGGCGAGACGATGGTTACCACGTCGCCGCCTAGCTGCGACTTCAGCCGGTCCGGGGTGTCGAGCGCGACGATGCGGCCATCGTTGATAATGCCGAGCCGCCCACAGTTGTCCGCTTCCTCCATGTAGTGAGTGGTCAAGAAGATGGTCACACCGTCGGTGCGTCTGAGTCCGTCAATGTAGTCCCACATCGTCCGCCTGGACTGTGGGTCCAGTCCCAGGGTTGGCTCGTCCAGGAACAACACCTCTGGCTTATGAACGAGTCCGCGGGCTAGCTCCGCTCGCCTCGCCATGCCACCCGAATACTCCCGCAACCGGTCATTGCGCCGGTCCCACAGGTCGAGCAGAGACAGCAATTCCTCGGACCGGGTGCGAATCTCACGTGCCGATAGCCCGAAAGCGATTCCCTGGATCCTGAGCATATGCATCGCGGTCAGGTCCTGGTCGTAGGTGCTCTCTTGCAGAACGAGGCCTATCGAGCGCCGTACCGCGGCCGGATCCCGCACAACGTCGTTCCCCGCCACGGTGGCCCGCCCGCCCGTGGGTCGCAGCAGGGTAGTGAGCATCCCAATGGTGGTCGTCTTCCCGGCACCATTCGGCCCGAGAAACCCGAAAAGCTCGCCCTTGTCGACGGAAAACGAAACGTCTTTGACCGCCTCAATGCGCCCGAATGACTTACGCAGGCCACCGGCCTGGATAGTTGCCATCGGAAAATTATATGAGCTTTGCATCCGCAAAGCGTAAAACAAAGAGGGGCGGCCACATGGCCGCCCCTCTTTTACTAACTCACTTGTGTGTGTCTACAGGAACAGCGGTCCGAAGACCAGCGCCACCATCGACATCAGCTTTATCAGGATGTTCAGCGACGGGCCGGAGGTGTCCTTGAAGGGGTCGCCGACTGTGTCGCCGACAACGGCCGCTTCGTGGTTGGACGAGCCCTTGCCGCCCAATGCGCCCGCCTCGATGTACTTCTTGGCGTTGTCCCAGGCGCCGCCCGCGTTCGCCATCATGACGGCGAACAGGAACCCGGCGGCTATGGCGCCGATTAGCATCGCACCCAGTGCAGCCGCGCCCAGTACGGCACCGACGATGATGGGTGCCGAGATAGCCAGAATGCCTGGCAGCACCATCTCTCGCATCGCGCTCCGGGTGCTAATGTCCACAGCCTTGGCGTAGTCCGCATCTGCCGTGCCCTCAAGCAGCCCCGTTATCTCGCGGAACTGGCGTCGGACTTCCTGCACCATCTCGTTGGCGGCTCTGCCGACTGCTTGCATGGTCAGCGCCGCGAACAGGAATGGCAGCATGGCGCCGATGATGATGCCCATCAGAACCTCGGTGTTGAGCAGGTTGAAGTCCTCGGGCGTGAGGCCGGTCACTGCCGCGTAGGCCGCGAGCAGAGCCAGGGCCGTGAGAACGGCCGAGCCTATGGCGAAGCCCTTACCCGTGGCGGCGGTTGTGTTACCGAGAGAGTCCAGCGCGTCGGTGCGCTCCCTCACCTTGGGGTCCAGCTTGGCCTGCTCGGCTATGCCTCCGGCGTTGTCGGCCACCGGGCCGTAAGCGTCGGTGGCAAGTGTTATACCCAGAGTCGACAGCATGCCGACGGCCGCCAGCGCCACGCCGTAGGTGCCCGCCAGTTCGTTGGCAAGCCACATCGCGATAACAACGACGATGCCGGGGATGAGCGTGCTGATCATGCCCAGCCCGAGCCCGCCAATGATGATGGTTGCGGGGCCCGTCTCGGCCTGCTTGGCGAGATTCTTGGTGGGGCTGTACTCGTATGAAGTGTAGTACTCCGAAGATGTCCCGATTATCTGCCCGGACACCAGTCCGACCACGACGACCCAGAACAGGTTGAAGCTCAGGTCCATGACCTGGACGGCCACTCCCGTCGCCACAAGAACGAGGATTCCCGCTCCGAAAATGCCGTACCTGAGCGACCACAGCAGGCTGCTCATCGAAGCACCCTCTTTAGTTCGCACGAAGAACGTGCCGATGATGGCGGCAAAGATGCCCGAGAACGCTACCAACAGCGGCAGCATGAACAGGTCGGAGTCAAAAGCTGCCGTCGCGTTGAACGCGGCTTCCGTGTCGGACATTCCCAGGGCTACCGCACCGGCGGCGGCCAGGGCGATGGTCGCGATTATGGAGCCGACGTAAGACTCGAACAGGTCGGCGCCCATCCCGGCCACGTCGCCCACGTTGTCGCCAACGTTGTCGGCGATCGTCGCAGGGTTGCGGGGGTCGTCCTCCGGGATACCCATTTCAATTTTGCCCACCAGGTCGGCGCCCACGTCGGCCGCCTTGGTGTAAATGCCCCCGCCAACTCTCGCAAATAGCGCGATGGATGACGCTCCGAAGCCGAACCCGGCAATGATGCTGAAGTCCTGGAAAATCCAGTACAGGACGGTGACGCCGATGAGCCCGATGCCCACCACCGAAACACCCATGACGGTACCGGAGCTGAACGCCACTCTGAGCGCCGGGTTGAGCCCTTCCTGCGCCTTAACCGTGGTTCGGGTGTTGGCCCTGACCGCGATGCTCATGCCGATGAACCCGGCGAGCGCGGAACCGAAAGCCCCTACCAGGTAGGAAATGGCCGTCGAAGGCACGCTGCGGTCCACGTCGAGCTTGTCCAGCACGTCGTAGTCAACAAACAGCAGCAAGACTACAAACATTGCCACCACGAATATCGCCAGGAACGTGTACTCGCGACGGAGGAACGCCATCGACCCTTCGCGAATCGCCTTGCCGATGAAACGGACGGTTTCGTTGCCCTCGTCGTGCTTCAGTAAGTTGAGGGTAAGAATGCCAGCAAACGCCAGGGCGACTCCCCCGGCGATTATGGCCAGTACGATGATTTCCACTTATGACCTCCGCAAAAAAGCTCCCCCTAAGTCGATCAGCAAGGAGAAGCTAAGTTAACTACTTTTGTCAGCTATGTTTCGGGGCGAAAATTAACACACCCCGTAGCCCGGCTTCAAGCCGGTGATGGGCCCAGTTATGGGCCAATTATCAGGTTACTCTTTAGCCTCACCAATAGCACCCTCAAGCGAAGCCATGCGGCTCTCCAATCGCCGTTGGCGCAGTGCCACCGTCAGGTCGCCACGAGTGCGCTCCAACACGGCCCTCAGCGCGTCGGTTGTGCGGCGCAGGCCCCTAGTAAGCCCGTCTGGAAAGTCCATCGTGACCAGTACCGAGTAGACCTCGTCCATGAGCCCCAGCAGATCTTCGCAGCGTTCAACCTCGTCGCGCCGCAGCAGGTCGAGAATGTAGCGACGAACCTCGCTGGCAGCTTCGGCCAGGCCGTTGAGGTAAGCAGACGGACCGACACCCAACTCTTCGGCGCTTGGTAGGGGACCGGCACGAACAAACGCTAGAGTGGCCGACG
>CAVOCN010000136.1:0-4723 GCA_963694205.1 Dehalococcoidia bacterium
TGGATTCGGCTGAGACCCACGCAGATGTCGTCCTGCCCGGCTACACCCATTTGCAAAGAGGACAGCCGGTGCTGTTCGCTCATCACCTGCTGGCCTACTTCGAGATGCTCGGCAGGGACGTGCACCGGTTCCAACAGGCAGCCGACCGGGCCGACGTAATGCCGCTGGGCAGCGGGGCGATGGCGGGCTCGCCATACCCGCTCGACCGGCACTCGGTGGCGAAAGAACTGGGCTTCAGCCGAATATCGGCCAATAGCATGGACGCCGTCTCCGACCGGGACTTCGTCCTGGACCTGCTGGCCGCCTCGGCCACCTGCATGATGCACCTTTCGCGGCTGAGCGAGGAGCTAATCGTGTGGTCGTCCGACGAGTTCGGCTTCGTCCGGCTGGCCGACGACTACACCACCGGAAGCTCCATGATGCCCCAGAAGCGCAACCCGGACTACGCCGAACTGACCAGAGGCAGGACGGGCCGGGTGTACGGAAACCTGATGGCCCTTTTAACGACCCTCAAGGGCCTGCCGCTAACTTATAACCGGGACCTGCAGGAAGACAAAGAGGGCGTGTTCGACAGCGTCGATACGCTCCTCGCGTGCCTGGAAGTCTGCGCCGACATGGTCGCGACAATGGCCGTCGATCGAGACGCCATGCGGTCCGCCGCCGAAAGTGGAGGGCTCCTGGCCACCGACTACGCCGACTATCTCGTGAGCAAAGGCATGCCGTTCAGAGAAGCCCACGGCGTCCTGGCCTGGATTGCCAAGGAGACGAGCGCCTCGGGCACGTCGATCAAAGACTTGGCTGTCGGTGAACTGAAAAAGTACTCCGAGTTATTCGACGACGACGTGCTCGCCATTAACACCGACTCGGCGATAGATGCCCGCGACGTCGAGGGCGGTACTGGCCGCAAGCGAGTTGCCGGTGCGATAGCCGCTGCTAGAAGCGCCGTCGCGACCGAGATAGAGCAGTCCGTGGCTGCGGCCGACGATGCGGTGGCCAAAGAGATAGACGCCTACATAGACCGCTTCCGGTCGATGGCTTCCCGAAGCCGGTCGGCCTCGGACTAAGCATGGGCGCGATAAAGGTCGCGCCCTCGGTGCTGTCGGCCGACTTCGGCCGCTTGGGTGAGCAGATAGCCGAGGCCGCCGAGGGCGGGGCCGACTGGATTCACCTCGACGTTATGGACGGCCACTTCGTGCCCAACCTCACGTTCGGTGCCCCGGTAATCGCGGCCGTTCGGCGCTTCACAAACGTCCCGTTTGATGTGCACGTCATGGTTGCCAACCCCGACTCGCTGGTACCGGCACTGGCAGGCGCCGGGGCGGACTACATTACCGTCCACGCCGAAGCTGTCACCGACCTAGCGAAAACGATCGCTCATATTAAAAGCAAGGGTGTGAAACCTGGCGTCGCCATCAGTCCCGACACCCCGGTGTCGGCGCTCGACGACGTGCTGGCCGACCTCGACTTAGTAGTGGTAATGAGCGTGCACCCCGGCTTCGGTGGCCAGTCGTTCATACCCGGAGCGCTACAGAGAACCCGGCAAATCAGGGAGAGCCTGGACGCGATAGGCTCGTCGGCCGAATTAGAGGTCGACGGCGGCATATCGGCCGCCAACTCGGGCGAGGTGGCCGCCGCAGGCGCGTCGGTTCTGGTGGCGGGTTCGGCCGTCTACGGCGCTCCCGATGGCGTAGCCGCAGCGATCGCTGGCATCAAGGCGACCGCCGCTCTTTAGGCCGCTAGGCCAGCGCCCGACCGGCGGCCGCGATGGTCGCGTCTATGTCCTCGTCGGTATGTGCTGCCGACACGAACATCGCCTCGAACGCCGATGGCGGAAGGTACACACCCTCGTCCAACATTCGGTGAAAGAACGTGGCGAAAGCGCCTTTGTCGGACTTGGACACTTCTGCCCACGATGTGACCGGTCCTGGGTTGAAGAACAGGGTCATCATCGAGCCGACCCTGTTGATGGTCAAAGGCACTTCGGCAGCGTTGAAGACCGCTTCCAGGCCCGCCTGTAGCCTCGCGCCTTTACGGTCCAACTCTTCATAGAATCCAGGCGCTCCGGTGGCCGTAATTGTGGCCGCACCAGCAGCCATGGCGACGGGGTTACCCGACAGCGTCCCGGCCTGGTACATCGGCCCCAGCGGCGAGACAGTCTCCATAATCTCCGCACGGGCGCCGTAGGCACCGACGGGCATTCCGCCGCCGACTATCTTGCCCAGGCAGGTGATGTCGGGCTGCACTCCGTAAATCGCCTGAGCGCCGCCGTGGGCGACCCGGAACCCGGTAATAACCTCGTCGAACACCAGCAGTGCACCGGCGCTTCGGGTGAGTTCCCTCAGGCCTTCGAGGAAGCCCGGCTGCGGAGGCACCGTACCCATGTTGCCCGTCACCGGCTCGACGATGACGCAGGCGACTTCGCCGGGATTGGCGTCCAGTAAGTCGCGTACCGAGTCTAGGTCGTTGTAGTCGGCCAGTAGCGTGTCGCGTGCGAACGATTCGGTTACACCCGCGCTGTCGGGCACACCGTGCGTGGCCAGCCCGGAACCCGCCGACACCAGCAGGGCATCGGAGTGGCCGTGGTAGCCGCCGACAAATTTGATTATCTTGTCTCTGCCGGTGAACGCGCGTGCCAGGCGCAGTACGCTCATCCCGGCCTCGGTGCCCGAACTGACGAAGCGCACCCGGTCCATCGACGGATAGGCCGAAATGACCATCTCTGCAACCCTGTTTTCGGCCTCGGTCGGGGCCCCGAAACTGGTCCCGTTCTGGGCCGCTTGGTTGATTGCCTCAACAACTTTGGAGGGGGCGTGGCCGAGCACCAGCGGTCCCCAAGAGCACACGTAGTCGATGTACTCGTTGCCATCGGCATCCCAGACGCGGGATCCAGCGCCCCTGGCGAGAAACAGCGGGTCGCCACCCACGCCGCTCCACGACCGCGCGGGGCTGTTAACCCCGCCTGGCATCAGGCGTTTGGCATCGTCAAAGAGGCTCTTGGACCGTTCATTTTTCAAGGACACGTCTCCGCGTACGAACTAGGTACTGTGTGAAAAGGGTTTGTGATTTTGCAGGTATTAGGCCGCATTTCCAGTCACGCGCTGGCCGGTGGCCGGTGGGCGGCAAGAGGATATACGATTGAAACCCCGCAAGGCGAGTACGCCCGGCTTTAGGCGGTCTTCGCGGGAGTCGGGAGCGCACAACACACTATTGAAGATACTAGGAATCGAGACCTCGTGCGATGAGACCGCCGCCTCAGTGGTGGAGTCGGGCAGGGTCTTGCACTCTAACGTCGTCGCCTCGCAGATCGAAATCCATGCCCAGTTCGGCGGCATCGTTCCCGAGGTCGCTTCCCGCCAGCACATCATCGCCATTACAGGCGTCGTTCGCCAGGCTCTAGAAGACGCTGGGATGGCGCTTAAAGAACTCGACGGGATTGCCGTTACCCACGGTCCCGGATTGGCCGGCTCGCTGCTCGTAGGCGTGAACGCCGCAAAGGGACTGGCGCTCGCGGCCGACCTGCCCGTTTGGGGCGTAAACCACCTCGAAGGCCATGTGTACGCCACCTGGCTGGAAGAGCCCGACCCGGCCGAGTCCCCAGGCTTTCCGCTCATGTGCCTTATCGTGTCCGGCGGCCATACCGATCTCGCGCTGATGACCGGCCACTCCCAGTTCAAGCTCGTGGGCCGCACCCGTGACGACGCGGCCGGTGAGGCCTTCGACAAGGCGGCTCGCGTGCTTGGCCTGCCGTACCCCGGTGGCCCCGAGATTCAGCGGGTGGCCGCCGATGCCGAAAGAACCGAAACCCCGTTTACCCGCCCGAGGGTGAAGGGGTCGAGAGACTTTAGCTACAGCGGCCTAAAAACGGCCGTATTGCACCGGGCGAGGGAACGAGGAGTCGCCGTCCCCAGTAGCTCCAAAGGCACAGGCAACAGGGGCGTACGCAACACCGACGCCGTCACAATGCTGGACGGACCCGAAAGAGACCGCATGGTCAGCGAAATCGCAGCGGCCTTCCAGGACGCCGTCGTCGACACGTTAGTTGACCGCACGCTACAGGCAGCGGGGGAGTACGGCTGCCGGGGAATCCTCGTATGCGGTGGGGTTGCCGCCAACGCGGCGCTGCGAGAGGGGATGGCCGCCAAATCGACCCTGCCGGTGTTCATGCCCCGGCCCTCGCTATGCACCGACAACGGCGCGATGATCGCCGCCGCCGGGTTCTACTGTCTTGAGCGCGATGCGGCTGGTTCAGCGCCGCAGGAATGGGACATGGACGTTATTCCTGGCCTGGAGATCGGTGCGATCGGTGAGGTCGGAGCGCCTAGCCGCCGCTCTGGGTGACTTTGTAGGCGTACCTGCTGCGCCTCAGGGACGAAACAGACGCCCGGCCGTTGCTGCCACCGGCCAAAAGCTCCTCTTTTCGGGCGTGCACGAGGGCAATGAAGTCGTAGACGTCGGAACTTGCCCGACCGCCTCGCAGATCGCACCGCAGTTTCCGGTCATCGCCTGCCGGGCTGTCGGCAAGAAATAACACCACGCTGGTCATCGGGCTGAATGTCTTGTCGGCGATCAGGTAAACGCCCATCGCAGCCACCGCTACCCCGGCCACAATCGATCCGACTTCGTTTTCAATGACTTGCGAAATAAGGAACCCGAGAATGACGGCCAGCACGCCCCATACGTAGGCGCTCGGGCCGTGCCTCTCTGACTCTACCTTCGCCACGGT
>CAVOCN010000137.1:0-4719 GCA_963694205.1 Dehalococcoidia bacterium
GTGGGTCCTCGTGTTAAAGTGGGGCTAATTATAAGGACCCTAACTACATTGGCAAGAGGCTAACTATCAGGTGGCTAACATAACCCCGGCGCGAGTCGCCGACAACTACGCAGAGCTATACCCCGGCGGCGATGCACAGGCGACCGAGTGTTCTATGAACCTCTTACAGGTGTCCGACCTGCTACTGGGGAACGTCGCCGGGCTAATCAAGCCCTACGACGTCACCCCGGCGTCCGGGCTCGTCCTCAGCATTCTTCGTGATGCTGACGGCCCCCTCGCTCCGAACCAGATCGCCGAGCGCCTCATCGTCAGCCGGGCTACCGTCACCGGCCTGGTCGACTCCCTCGAACGCCGCAAGCTCGTAAAGCGGCGGGCGCACCCCACCGACCGGCGCATGGTGTTAGTCGAAATCACCGAGCGTGGCAGAGAAGTCACCGACATCTTCCGGCCGCTAGTGCATCGGCACGAACGCGACTGGCTGGCCGGCCTCACTGCGTCGGAGAAGACCACGCTGTTGGCCCTCCTGGCCCGCGTCCAGGCGGGCCTGGTGGAGTAGGGCTAACTTCGGGCCATTAGACCATTGAATTCGTTAAAATACTCGACACTCGTGTTAGTCTCATTTCCAAATGCAGGGGTGGAGTCTAAAAGCAGCTGCCAGCTTTCTGGTGTCTCTTGTTCTCGCAAGGTTGTTCGTCTTGTGGATGCTCGCGATCATTGATGTCCTGCTTCCGGACTCACCAATGGGTATCGATTCAATGCTTAGGAACGAACCGACATCCAACCCTTTTGGAGATGACCCCCGTTAGCGGTGTTCCTTTTTTCACAGTCTTGCCTTAAGGCTAAAATCTGAACCCAGAGGAGATGCTTTGTCGAGTGGAGAGCCAAACGAGCCGTGGGTTCCAGAAACCGAGGAAGAACTGCGGCAGTGGCAGGCAGAACAAGCGCGGCAAGACCAGGAAATCGAGGCTCGATGGCGAGTATCTCAGCATGAATTTGCAGAACGTGAATCTGAAACTGGCGACCGAGTCAGCCGAATCATGGGTAACATGGCCGCGCTGTCAGCCGGTTCAATCGTCGTACTGACCGCGTTTACTGCTGACGCTGAACTTCAGGCAGCCGAGACGTTAATGGCAGCGGTCTCCAGCTTTGTGTTAGCAATCATTCTTTCAATGGTTTTAATTGGGAAAATGAACGGTGGCATGTTCGGCCATTCACAATGGGGATTATCGTCTTGGTCGAGTACGTTTCTTTCTTCGGTGGGATTGTGCTGCTCACCATCTACGCTGGTTTCAATATTCTTTGAAATTCTGTGGTCGAATTCCTTTGCCCCCAAGCTCACCGGCAGTCGTGCCCTAACGCCAGTCGTGCGTCGCCGGTAGCGGCCCGACCCAGATGGCGGCCCGACCGCCCCGCTCCCGCTCAGTCGCCGCTCTCCCCCTGCTCCTCTCCGACCGGCCCCGCCATCAACTCGTCGAGCAACTCGCCCGAGAAGGCGTGAGCAGTCCGCAGCTTCGCCAGGACCTCACGGATCTGCGCGACGTGCCCGTGGAACAGGCGGTTCAGTGCCACCACCTCCTTCAGCTTCATGTCCGCCTCGGCGCGGGCGCACTCCCTCTCCTCGAACAGCAGGTGAACGCGTAGGGCGGACGCCATCTGCACCCCTATGGCGAATATGAAGTCCCGGTCTCGCTGGGTAAACGGCCTCTCCTCGGTTCGACCGAGGCTGATCCCCCCGAAAACCTCACCCATCGTAATCAGCGGCGCGCTGATCAGCTGCCGGATGCCGTCCCCCTGGACCATCTCGGCCAGCGCTTCCGTCGGGTACTCGTCGACCGCCACCACCACCACTTCCATGCGTTGAATCGCCAGGCTCACCAGGCCCTCACCCAGGGGAAGGTTGGCCAGAGCGGCGACGGTTCTGTCGGGCAGGCCGCAGTGAGCCTCCAGCGAAAGGGTCTCGCCGTCCAGTCGATACACCGCCCCCTTATCGGCCCCGATAACGGAGGTGGCGGTACTCAGCCCGGCCTCCAATATCTCCTCCTTGCGACTCGTCCGTGATGTGGCCCTATCAATGTCCAGCAACGCGTCCAGCGACTGCCTCATCTCCAGCAGTTGGCGTTCCCCCCTCACCCTCGTCGAGACATCGGTAGCCGTGCCCAGCACCCCGATTATCGAACCGGCCTCGTCCCTCAGCGGCGTGTAGGTCGCGTCGAAGCTGGCGTCCCCCACGTGAACCGTGGCGACCACCTCCTCGCCAGCCATGGCTCGCTGGTGATACTGCAAAATCTCGACGTGATCCGGGTAGACGTCCTGAACCAGCTTCCCGATGATCTCACCCGGCTCCTGCCCCACCGCCTTCAGCCCCCCGCCTCGCGACGCTCTGAAAACTCCCTGCCGGTCCACCACCCAGAACACGAAGGGCAGTTGACCGAGAATAGCGTCGAGGTACGTCGATGATGAAACGTCCCCGAGGAGACTGGCTGACAGGTTGTTCAAGTCGTGCCTCTCATTTGAGTGGAGCTATGCGGCAGGTGTGCTTGGAGATCGTCCGGGGCGTCAGTCCTTATGACGGTTAGTTGGGGATACGCGGCCTTGAAGCCTGCGTGTATAAAACGAGATACGTAATTACTGTACCGGGCAGTTCTCACGGATCAATGACGGCTCATCCAACCCTCTTGACGCGGGTCCCCTCGGCAGCTTCAGGTAGTAGCGCCACCCCGACCACTAGGTATATGACGGGGGTTCTGGCCATGGCGAAGTGTTACCTGGCCGCCGCTTTGCGTTAGTGTTGAGCCAAAAGGTATCTGAAACAGGAACCGAAGGCGGCGCACCCAAAATCGCCAGCCTCTCGCCAGGTCAACCCGTCTGACCGTTCCGGCCCCCCCCTAACGCCAGTCGTGCGTCGCCGGTAGCGGTCCGACGGGTGCGCTCACTGGCTCGGCGTGGGTGAGCATGATGTTCATCGTGCCTTCGCGCCGCGACACCTTTCCGCGTACTAGCAGCACCGGCTCGCGGATGGCGTGGCGCAGCCGCTTATAGGTGTCGGGGAACATCATCACCGGTATGTGCCCGTACTCGTCCTCCAGCGTCAGGAAAATCGCCTTGCCCGACGGGTGCTGCCGCCGAATCACCCGTCCGGCTGCTAACACCTCGATGCCGTCGCCCACAAACCGCAGTTCGTCCGACCGCACGACGTTCTCCGGCAGTAGTTCCCGCACCAGTTCCATCAGGTGCCCGCGCGGGTACAGGTCCATCACCGCGTACTCCCCGGCCATCTCTTCCCACCCAGTAAGCGTGCTCAGGGGCGCCATGTCCTGGCTCACTGGCAGCGCCAACGCCTGCTGCGAGCCCACTGGTCGATAGCGCAGCCCGATCTCCCACAGCACCTCCCGCCGGTCCCGGTGCATTTTGTCGAAGGCCCCGGCGTAGGCCAGCCCCTCCAGCGGCTCCCGCCGCAGCCCGGTGCGCCGCATAAAGTCGCCCACATCCCCAAACGGCCCGCCGTTTTGACGCGCCGCCAGCACCTTGTCCGCCTCCGCCGAGCCCACGTTCTTCACGTTGCGAAGGCCCACCAGCAAGCGTTCCCTGTGGATGACCGACACGTCCGTACTCAAATTCGCGTCCGGGTTCAGCACTGGGACGCCGTGACGGCGGGCGTCCTCCTTTAGGGACTCGATGGAATAGAACCCCATCGGCTGCTGGTTATACAGCCCGACGTAGAACTCCAGCGGGTAGTAATGCTTCAGCCACGACATGTGGTACGCCGTAATCCCGAACGCAAAGGCATGCGCCTCCGGGAACATGTACTGCCCGTTGAACTTCTCGAAGATGACCAGCGCCGTCTCTTGCGGCACGCCCCGTTCGGCGGCCCCCGCGACGAACGTCTGCCTGAACCCCGCGATTTGCTCCTGCGTGCCCCGGCTGGTGAACGTGCGCCGAAACGCCCGCCGCAGCCGGTCGGCCTCCACCGGCGACATCCCGGCCACGTCCATCGCCAGCTGGTTCACCTGATCTTGGAACAGGATGATGCCCAACGTGCGGGCAAGCGCCTTGGCTTCTAGAGGGTGGTCATAACCCCAGTCCCGCTTCGCGGGCCGCCTGCCTCCCAGCGCCGCTTTCTCCCGAGCCCGTTCGGCGACGTGGCGGCGCACGAACATGCCCACCCCGTCGTTCACGCCCACGCCCGGCCGGACGGCAGCGACCTCGTACGCCATCTCCGTCAGGTTCCGCGGCTGAATGCGGGTGATCGTCTGCATCTGCGCCGCCGACTCTATCTGGAACACCCCGACCGTATCGGCTCTATGGATGTCGGCGTACACCGCCTCGTCCTCGAAGTCGACGCGGCTCAGGTCCACGTACTCGCCCGTGCGCTCCTCTATTAGCGCCAGCGCGTCCTGCATCTGCGACAGCGCCCCCAGCGCCAAAAAGTCGATCTTCACAAACCTCGCATCGTCGGCGCTGTCCTTGTCCCACTGGCACACGAACCGCCCCTCCATCGCGCTCGGCACCACCGGCACAATGTCCATCAGCGAACGGGAGTCCAGCACCATGCCGCCGGGGTGCTGCGCCAGGTACTTCGGAAAGTTGATCAACTGTCCCGCCAGATCCGCTATCTCCCGCCACACCGGCGATGCCGTCCTGTCCCGGAACGCCGGTAGCTCCGTCATCTGCTCGGCCAGCGAATCGAAGTGCCGCCAGTCAATCTGCTTGGCCAGCCTG
>CAVOCN010000138.1:0-4684 GCA_963694205.1 Dehalococcoidia bacterium
GCGGCAGCATCATCCCCAAGGCCGACCTTGAGCGCCTCGCCAAACTTGCGGTAGAAAACGACATCATGGTGCTGTCGGACGAGATATACATCCGGTACCTTTACGAGGGGCAGCACGAGTCCATCACCCAGTTCCCCGGCATGGTGGAGCGGACCATCCTTTTGGACGGTTTCTCCAAGACCTACGCCATGACCGGCTGGCGTGTCGGCTACGGCGTAATGCCCGTGGACCTGGCCGACCAGATGGGCCGACTCATGGCCAATAGCGTGTCGTGCACAGCCCCCGCCTACCAAATAGCCGCCGTGGAGGCGCTCAACGGTTCACAAGAAGAGGCGCAGGGCATCGTCGCCGAGTTCAAGAAACGCCGCGAAGTCATCGTCAACGGCCTCAACGACATCCCCGGCATCACCTGTCAAATGCCCAAGGGCGCGTTCTACGTGTTCCCCAACATTTCCGGCACCGGCATGACCAGCCGTGACTTCGCCGACAGGTTGCTGACCGAAGCCGGCGTGGCTTCACTAGCAGGCGAGGACTTCGGGCGGTTCGGAGACGGCTTCGTCCGGTTCTCTTTCGCCAACTCGACCGAGAACATCGAAAAGGCCCTCGACCGCATAAGGGCCTTCGTCTCCTAAAGACCCCGGAGTCACCTGAGTAACTGGGCGAGCACATGTCATGACCGCACTACGGGTGGCGTTGGCGCAGATAAACGCCACAGTCGGCGACCTGGACGGCAACGTTCGCAAGGTCGTCGACTACGTCGGTCGCGCCCGTGACCTGGGGGCCGATGTCGTCGCTCTGCCCGAGCTGGCCATCACCGGTTACCCCCCCGAAGACCTGGTCTTTCGGCCCCAGTTCGTGGAGGCCAACCGGCAGGCGCTTAACGACGTCATCGCCGAGTCACACGGCATCACAGTAATAGTAGGCTTCGTCGATTCAGATCCCAGTCCCGGTCCCCATTCGGACCCCAACCCGAACCCCGAAATAGGCGGCATCTACAACGCCGCCGCCATCGCCTCAGACGGCAAGGTGGTGAGCGTCTACCGCAAGCAGTTACTACCGAACTACGGCGTCTTCGACGAGCAGCGCTACTTTGCTCCCGGCACCGTAACGAACGTCTACGTCATCGGCGGGTCGCCGGTGGCCGTCAACATCTGCGAAGACATCTGGCAGCCCCACGGGCCCACTGGGGCGCAGGCGAGCCAGGGCGCACGGCTGATCGTGAACATCAACGGCTCGCCCTACCACCGGGGCAAGCGGGTCCAGCGCGAAGGCATGCTGGCCGAACGGGCACGGGAGAACGGCGTCGCTATCGCCTACATCAACATGGTCGGCGGCCAGGACGAGCTGGTGTTCGACGGCGGCAGCGTCGTCATATCGCCGAGGGGCGATGTCATTGCCAGGGCGAAGCAGTTCGACGAAGACTTGCTCGTATGCGACGTCCCCATACCTCCAATAGCGCCTAATACGGGCACAGCAGAAGCCTTCATCGCCATCTCCGGAGCGAGGCCCACGCCCAGGCCAGCGCTAGCATCGAGCCCAAACTTGGTCCCACTGGGTGACATGGCCCCAATGAGTGATCTGGAAGAGGTGTACACGGCGTTGGTCACCGGCACCAGGGACTACGCCCGCAAGACCGGCTTCGAAAAGGTCGTCCTGGCGTTGTCCGGCGGTATCGACTCCACCCTCGTCGCTGTAATTGCCGCCGACGCGCTGGGTCCCGAAAACGTTGTTGTCGTCTCCATGCCGTCGCGCTACTCCTCGGAGGGCAGCGTGACGGACGCCGATGTACTGGCGCGCAACTTGGGAGTCGAGATGCTGTCCACGCCTATTGAGCCAGTCTTCGCTGCTTACCTCAGTACTCTGGAGGGCGCATTTACAGGCACTGAGCCTGACGTAGCCGAAGAGAACCTGCAATCCCGCATCCGGGGCGACCTTGTAATGGCGCTCTCCAACAAGTTCGGCTACCTCGCGCTCACCACCGGCAACAAAAGCGAGTACGCCACCGGCTACGCCACGCTGTACGGCGACATGTCCGGCGGGTTCGCGGTAATCAAAGACGTGCCCAAAACGCTCGTTTACGACCTGTGCCGGTACCGAAACACCGTATCGCCTGTTATACCCGAGTCGGTAATTACCAAGCCGCCCAGCGCCGAGCTACGCCCGGACCAGTTCGACGCAGACTCACTGCCACCGTACGACGTCCTCGACCCCATCGCCAAAGCGTACGTGGAAGACGACCTGCCTTACGGCCAGATAGTCGAACTGGGCTACGCGCCCGAAACCGTGCAGCGCGTCATCTCGCTCATCGACAGGGCAGAATACAAAAGGCGGCAGGCAGCGCCAGGGGTAAAGATCACCGAGCGCAACTTCGGCCGCGACCGGCGCATGCCCATCATCAACCGATACCGGCCCTTCTAAGGGCCGGGCCAGAGGTTCGGGAGGAAGTCGGCACCTTCCGGCCATCCGCGATATCCTGTTCTTCGGCTTCGTCGGCCGAACGTTAATTACCCGAGAGGTCCAAATGAATTCCGACTTGAAAATTGGGACAGTATTCCCCCAGACCGAGATAGGGCCAGACCCGGCGGCCGTCGCCGAGTACGCGCGCACCGTCGAGTCCATGGGGTACGACCATCTCGTCGTGTACGACCACATACTGGGCGCCAACGCTGACAGTAGGCCTGGCTGGTCCGGGGCGTACAGAAGCTCTGACCAGTTCCACGAAGTCTTCGTCCTCTACGGCTACCTCGCCGCCGTCACCGAACGCCTCGGCCTGTCCATCGGCGTCCTCGTGGCGCCTCTTCGCCAGACCGGCCTTGTGGCCAAGCAGGCGGCGGCCGTCGACCTGCTATCTGGCGGTCGGTTGCGCCTCGGCGTAGGCGTCGGCTGGAACCACGTCGAGTACGAAGCGCAGGGCGAAAACTTCGCCGACCGGGGCGCTCGTGTAGAAGAGCAGATCGACCTCATGCGACGGCTATGGACCGAAGACCTCATCACCTACGAGGGCCGCTGGCACACCGTCACCGACGCCGGACTCAACCCTCTGCCCGTGCAGCAGCCCATCCCCATCTGGATGGGTGGCGGTGCAGACCCGGTCATGGACCGCGTCGGTCGCCTCGCAAACGGGTGGTTCTACCCCGGTGAGGACCACTTCCCAGACGAGACAGCACTGCGGCGCAAGGGCCTCATCGAAGCGGCCGCCAAATCAGCCGGGCGAGACATCACCGACATCGGAATTGAAAAGATATTCACCCACGCCTCAGAACCAGCAAACGGCTGGTCCGAATCAATAGCGGCCTGGTCCGACTACGGCGCGACACACATCTCGCTGAACACCATGAACTCGGGTTGCGACACACTGGCCGATCACCTCTCGGCCCTGCAAGCCTTCATCAAAGCCGCCCGCTCCTGAACCAAAAGACCACATGACTGAAGAAACTCTGAAACGCACCCCGCTCCACAAGGTCCACGTTGACGCCGGTGGCCGCATGGTCCCGTTCGCCGGGTGGGACATGCCCGTGCAGTACGCTGGCATTCTCGATGAAGTCCGTGCGGTCCGCACCAACGCAGGTCTCTTCGATGTTTCGCACATGGGCCGACTCTTCATTGAGGGACCCGGTGCAGCCACGTTCCTCGACAGGGTACTGAGCACCAACGTGCCCAAGTTGCGGTTAGGCCGTGCCCGCTACGGCGTAATCTGCGACGAGTCGGGCGGCATCATCGATGACTGCATCGTCTATCGGCGGGGCGAGACCAAATACATGCTCGTGCCCAACGCCTCCAACACCGAGGCCGTCACCGAATGGATCGGCCGCTGGGCACCGGCGGCTTCCGAGGCAACCACTGTAGACTCCACTTCAGAACTCGCCATGGTCGCGGTGCAAGGCCCGTCGGCAATGAAAATGCTCCAGCCCCTGGTCGCGGCCGACCTGTCGGAACTGAAGATGTTCAACATCGTCGAAACCAGTATCAACGGAGAAGCGGGCACCATAGCCCGCACCGGCTACACCGGCGAGGACGGCGTCGAGTTCTTCGTGCCTTCGAGCGCTGTCGTCGCAATTTGGGATGCCCTGGCAAACAGCGGCGCGGTCCCTTGTGGGCTAGGCGCTCGTGACGTGCTCAGACTGGAAGCCGGGCTGCTGCTGCACGGCAACGACATGGACACCACCGTGAACCCCTACGAGGCGGGCCTCGACCGCTTCGTAAACGCCGACCGCGACACCTACGTCGCTGGTCCTGCGCTGCGTCGAATTCGAGACGCCGGGCCGACGCGAAAAATCGTCGGGCTGGCCGTGTCGGGGCGGCGCGTCGTGCGGGCGGGCCACCCCATTCATTCAGGCGGCCAGCAGGTCGGTACGGTGAGTTCCGGAAGCTACTCCCCCACCCTTGACAGGAACATCGCCTTGGGCTACGTTCCAATTGCGCTCGCAGCCGAGGGCACCCCGTTGACGGTAGATGTCAGGGGTAACGAAGTTGAGGTCGAAGTGGCGAGTTTGCCCTTCTATTCCAGGCCACGATAAGCTGCATACATGAACCCTGCCATTAACCCAGAGAGCCTTAGTTACTCCAAAGAGCACGAGTGGGTGCGAATCGAGCAAGACGGCTCGGCGACAATAGGCATTACAGCCTTCGCCGCCGAGGCCCTGGGCGACGTCGTATTCGTCGACCTGCCCGACGCCGGTTCTAC
>CAVOCN010000139.1:0-4659 GCA_963694205.1 Dehalococcoidia bacterium
CGACGGCTACGTGCTCTACCTCACCGGGCACAGCCTGGGCGGCGCGCTGGCGCTCATCGCCACCTACAAAATCGCCGACGACTCCACCGGGGCCTGCTACACCTTTGGTCAACCCCGCGTGGCCGGGTACGGGTTCGCCCAAAGCATCCGCACGCCAATTTACCGGGTCGTTAACGGCAACGACATCGTTCCTCGTATGCCGCCGTCGCACGTGTTTCACGTCTTGGCGTTCATCTCGTCCATTCTGCCAATACCGGGCCAGAAGTACATAACCCGGTTTCTGGAAAAATTCACCCGCTACGTACACCACGGTGACATGCGCTACCTGAGGCGTCGCTCCGGCGAGGGCTCTGGCAGCTACGGGCCGGTCACGCTGCTGTCGAACCCCAACATGCTGCACCGGGCGTGGTGGTTCGTCACCTCCTGGCCGACCGCGCGCAAGTCCCCGTTAGAGGACCATTACAAAGACGCCTACTGCGAAAAGCTTCGCGAGTATGCGAGGCAAAGGCTGAGCTAACGCGCGGCGAGAGCCTGGTCGACTATGTCGACGCCGACAAGCTCGGACCAGGCGTCCAGCAGCCTGGCCGTTATTGGGCCGGGCCTGCCGTCGCCGACGGGGCGGCCGTTGAACCGCGTCACAGGCAGCATCGAATACGGGGTAGAGGTCACGAACGCCTCCTCCGCAACGGTCGCGTGGTACACCTGAAGCACCTCCTCGCTGTGAGGAATGCCCAGCTGCACGCACAGCTCCAGCACCGTTGCCCGGCTCACGCCTTCTAGCACGCTACGAGTCGTGGGCGTGCGCACCATCCCATCTTTGACGATGAAGAAGTTTCCGCCCGTGTTCTCCGTCAGGTTGCCGTCCCTGTCAAGCAGCACGGCCATCGCGTCGGGGTCCGTGCGGGCGACTTCCAGATCGGCCAATTGGCCCGCCATGCGACTGCGGTGCTTTATCTTCGGGTCCAACGTTTCGGGCGGCACCTGCCGAACAGACGGCGTAATGGCGTGCGCGCCCTCTGCGTAGAACCGCGCGAACGACGGGAAGTCGATGGGGAAGCAGTGAATGACCACCGTGGCCCCCGCAGTGCTCATGGCCTGCTGAGAGGGGCCGGGCTCGCTTTTGTACTGAAACACCCCGCGCGACACGTTGTGCACAATCCACGCCTCGTCGCTGGGGCCAAACAGCGCCCGGTTGCGGTCGAGCATCTGAAGCGTCGCGGCCTCCATTTCGGCCTTCGTCATGCCAGAGTCGATCTCGGTCGCCTTCATAGAGTCGTACAGTCTGTCGAGATGCTCCGAGAGCTTGAACGGACGCATGGCGAAAGTCCGGGTCGACTCGGTGACGAGGTCGGCGAACATGTAGCCGCGATCGTAGATAGACACCCGGGCCTCGGACTCGGGCACGAACTCGCCGTTAATGTAAGCAAGCAATTCGCTCATAGGCTTTCTCTCCGTGCGCCGGGCGCACTCTAGGGCTCTTCGGCTGATGGCCTCATCAGTGCTCTCCGCGCGGAACGCGCTCTAGGGCTCTTCGGCTGATGGCCTCATCGCTTTTGCAATTGGGCGTTGCTCCGCTAACTAGGCGTCGTAGAGAAGTTCTCCGTCGATGTAGGTTTGCTCTACGTTAATGTCGCCTATGTGGTCGGGGTCTGCCCCCGTCGGGTCGTGACTTAGCACCACCATGTCGGCCCGCTTGCCGACTTCCAGCGAACCTACCTCGTCCTCTCGGAACACCGAGTACGCCGAGCCGTTGGTGTAGTGGCGAATGCACTCTTCTGCCGATATTGCCTGGTCCGGGGCGATCTGCCGCCCGCTAATGTGCCGCCTGCTCACCGCCGCCGCCATGCCGTCCAGCGGGGCCAGCGACGCGCAGGGGAAGTCCGAGCCCGCCGCGATCGTGGCACCGGCGTCGACCATGGCTGCCAGCGACGCGGGTTCGGCGTCAATGTTGTACTCGTTCACCCCGTCTTCGATGATGTGGCCAATATTGAACAGGAACGCGGGCTGCTGCGAAATAATCACCGGCATATCGGCTGCCCGCTTTATCTGGTCGCTGGTCGGGTACATGAAATGGTCCAATCGAAGCCGCAAATCGGCGGACTCGGGCACCTCTTTTAGCGCCCGCTCAAACGAGTTCAGAGTCTGCTCAATCGACCGGTTGCCCAGGCAGTGAATGGCCACCTGCAGCCCGTGGCGGACAGACGACAGCACCAGCTCGTCGGCCTCTTCCTGCGTGTAATAAACATCACCCGCCGGGCTCACCGAACCGTCGTCGTGGCAGTGGTTGAAGCCCAGGTCCGGGTAGACCGGGTCCATGTACATCTTCACCGACCCCCCGCGCAGCCGGTCCGACACGTTGTCGCTATCGAACCTGCCCGCCGCCGCCTTGTCCGGCACGCCGAAGAACGTCTCGCCGCCGCGTATCTGCTGCACGAAAATGGGCAGCTTCCCTTGCTTGTCGGCTATGCGGTACATCTCCGCGCTCTCCGGCATCGTCTGTGCGTCGCCAATGCCGGTAATGCCGTGTGACAGGTGCTTTCGCGCATTGTGCTGAACCAGGTCCCCCACCACCTCTTCGCCGTACACGGCCATGAACGAGCGCATCGTCGTGCGGTGAATTGCGTCCATCGCCCGTTCCATCAAAAACCCGGTCGGCTCGCCCGAGGCGTCCCTGTCTATCGACCCCTTGTGCGGGTCGGGGGTGTTGCGGTCAATGCCCGCTATGGCCAGCGCGGCCGAGTTGGCGTACAGGGCGTGGTACGAATCGTCCATCACGCACACCGGGTGATCGCCGCCCGCCTCGTCCAGTTCACCCCTCGTCATCAGTCCCCCGTCGCCGAGCGCCCGGGCACCGTAGGTTTGGCCCCATATCCACTGCCCTGTTGGTGTCGCTGCAGCAGTAGATGCGATGGCGTCCAGCGCGGCCTGCTTCGACCGCAAAGGAGGCGTACGAAGATCGGCCGACACCGGCTCGAACGTGGTCATCGAGAAGTGGTTGTGCGGGTCGATAAAGCCCGGCGTCACCGCACGGCCGTTGAGCCTCACTACCCGCGTCTCATCGCCTGCCATAGGCGCAATCTCGGCATTGGCGCCGACGGCGACTATCTTGCCCTTGTCGACCGCTATGGCCTCTGCCCGGCGACTCGCGCCATCCATCGTCAGAATCCGTCCGCCCAGCAAGATGAGGTCCATAAGAAAGTGCTCCAGAAAAGTCTGCGAAGCCTGAAATGGCTGCCGGGAGTTTAGGGCAGTCACGGCCTTTCGGCCAATTGGGACCGCTAGCCGAGCAGGTACATCAGGCCCGTCCCCAGCATCAGGGCCATGACCACGAACCCGCTGCCGTAGACGAACGGGAGGGAAAAGCGATGGCCCCCGGCCCTGGGCCAGGACCGTATCTGGCGCACCCGCACGTGTCCCCACTTGTCCACATGGACGTCCTCTTCGCCGAACTCCTCCGGCGGTGCGCCCACCTTGCGGAACCGGAGTTTCACCAGATAGTGTCCGTCCACCTCTGACGCCTCCTGGAACTCCCAGGTCAAGCCTGCGCTTCCCATGCGCGAGCCGTACGGCGACAGGTCGGCCTCCACGGCTGCCATCGCGCTTATCTCGGCGTCGGCTATGCTCACGGGCCGCATGCCGATCGCGGGCCTGTCCGTATGGGCATCGTCCCCCATGCCGTCGCCCATGCCGCCACGGGGCATTACCATTTCTAATTGGGACGACATGGGAGGAGCGAACTCCGACCGCACCGTGACTCTCGGGCGCTTGCGTCTGGCAGCAGCCGAGAGACCCGGGGCAGGCGGGTAGCCCTCAACGCTGTCGCCGAGACCAGTCGGGTCGTCCGGGTCATTTGGGCTATCGACGAAGGTCTTTGAGAACGTCTCGAACAGGTGACCGTGCACCTGCTTGAGGAACCGAATAGCAACGTACACCAGCGCCGCCACGACCATGAACGGCAGCGGAACCTCTAAAGGCCCTAGCGACAGCACATGCGCAGCGACGGGTATGGCCCACAGGCCAACGACGAAAATCATGGCGATCATCATTCCGTCTCGGACCACGTTCTTGACCGCGCCGTGCAGCCAAAATCTTGGCACCCTATCGCGCAGTATCAGGTGAGTCGCCGTGCGCTCGGTCAACCGCTCCAGGCTGCGCCATATGGCGACCCCGGACGGGAAGCTGAGCGCCAGTGCCGCGAACGCCATGGTCGAAGCCACCAGGCTCTCGGAAATGCCCGTCGCCCCGGCCACCGAGTCGGCCACGCCCACGCCCAGCACCCCCAGCGCAATCATCACCACCACTATGAGGAAGTTGACCACTATCGACAGCGCCGGTCCCCTCACCTGCTCTTTAAAGTCCGGGTCCAGCCCCACGCCGCTGCGCAGACCCCTGGCCCCCACCGACACCCCGTCCACGTAGCGCCGCAGGCCATCGGGCGAGCGCCGCCCTATCAGGTCCGCAACCCGGTCCGATGACTTGACGAGATACGGGTACGTCAGCGCCGTAATAGCCGTCACGGCGGCCAGTACCTGGTACACGAACGCCCCGATGGTCTGATGTTCGACACCGACTTTCACCATGGCAAGCGAGAACTCGCCCATCTGTGGGGTACGCAGGCCGAACTCCACCGGCACCCGGTCGGGCTGGCCGGTAATGAAC
>CAVOCN010000140.1:0-4624 GCA_963694205.1 Dehalococcoidia bacterium
CGGTGAACGGCCTTTCGGGTGCCTCCATTGCGCTGGAGAGAACGGTGAGTTCTTTTTCCATTAGCAAACCAGCGATGGCTGGCAGGTGATGCGCGACCCCCTCGGTCGAGGCGTGTGCACGGTGGGCGGCGCCGAATGCGTCGTCTACGTACAGGTCTGCCAGTGCGGCCAACTCGCTAGCGAGTTCGGGGTCGTTGCTCTCTTCGCCGGGGTCGAAGCGGATGTTCTCCAGCATTGCGATAGAGCCGGGTGGCATGGCGTTAATAGCCGCCTGGACCTCTGGTCCACGACAGCCGGGGAGTTGCACTATGGGCATGGCCAGAATATGGGAAAGGCGCCTGGCGACCGGGTCCAGGGCGAACTCGTCAACCCGTTTGCCATTCGGCCGCCCGAGATGGGTGACGATGACGACCTTGCACTCGTTTTGTACGAGGTAGGCCAGGGTTGGAACTGTGGCCATGATTCTGCGGTCGTCGAGAATTTCACCGCCCCCTTGCTCAACCGGGCCGGGCTTCATGGGCAGGTTGTAGTCGACCCGCAGCAGGACGGTCTTGCCCTCTACCTCGTAGTCTCTGATCGATCGCTTGTTTACGCCCAACTAGCTGGCCCCCATTAGGGCGTCGGCGAACGTCTCGATCGCCGCCAGGCCGTCCGGCGTAACGTCGGCGCTATCTATCGCTTTCACGGCAAGTGCCTTGTGTTCGGCAGCTACCTCTATGGCCCGCTCTCGTCCGCCCAACTCTTCCACCAGTTTTTGCACTTCTACTACGTCGGCTGGCTCAAGAACGCGCTTGAAGTAGACGTCTCCCAGGCGGCGGCGCTCAGAAGCCCCGGCGTTTTGTATTGCGTGGACCACGGGCAGGAGTTTTTTCTTGTTTAGTACCTCTTCAGAGAGGGGCCCTTCCCCTGATTCGTTACTGGCCGGGAACAGCTCGGCGACGTCTCCTGCGGCCTGCATGGCTATGCCCAACTCTGCGCCGCACGCTCCGAAAGCATTGGCGATTTCGTCATCGCCTCCGGAACCCACGAGAGCCCCCAATCGCATGGCACCGGCCATTAGGGAACCACTCTTGGCCCGCGCCATTTCCAGGTAGGTGGCGACGGACATGTCGATGCGTTCCTGCGCCTCCATGTCTTTGAAGCGGCCCTCGCACATTTCCAGCGAGGCCTCGTCCAGTACCTGCGTCGCCCGGAACGTAACTTCGAGGTTCACTCCGCTTTTTTGCAGGTCGAGCATGACGAGCCTGGCCAGCGCGTGCATTCCGTCGCCAGCGTTGATGGCTTGCGCGGGGCCCCACACCCACCAGACGGCGTCTCGGCCGTTGCGAGCGGGGTGCCCGCCCTGGATGTCGTCGTGTATTTCAACGAAGGAGGCGACCATTTCGACCGCAGCGGCTGCGGGCAGCGCCGCCTCGTAGCTGCCAGATGTCGCCAGGGCCGCCACTAGGCAGCCGACTCCGTGCAGTCGCAGGGGCGGGGTTGCAGGGTCGGTTTGCGGATCGATGCCGGGACGCGAGCCCCAGCCGAGGTGGTAGGCCATCATGCCGTACAGGTCCATGTCCCGTGATGACAGGACGGCCTTTAGCCGGTCGTTGACTTCGTCGTCCAGTTTTTTAATTGAGATGGGCGTCATTTATTGCCTCGGAAATCTCCTCCAGTGAGATGGCTCCGGCCCGCAGTATACGCGGGGCCGGAGACGTCAGGTCAACAACGGTTGAAGGGGGTCCGCCAGGGGTCGTGCCGCCGTCTGCCACGGCGTTCAGGGCTTCCCCAAATGCCTCCCGCACAGTCGCCGCGGTGGTGGCCGGACTTTCGCCCGAGCGGTTGGCGATGGTGCCGGTTACCGGCGCCCCCAGCAGGCGGGCGACTTCCCTTACTAGCGGCGAGTCCGGCACACGCAAGGCGACGGTTTCTCCTCCCGCCGACACGATGGAGGGAACGATTGGAGCTCTTTTCAACACGATGGACAGCGGGCCGGGCCAGAACCGTTGGCCCAGGGCGGTGACGGCCCGTTGCTGGGTGCCGGTGAGTTCGATGGCGTACTTCATCACGTCAGCAGGCTCGGCGATGAGTAGCGGCACCGGCGTGGTTGCGGGGCGACCTTTGATGGCGAAAACGCGACGTACGGCTTCCTCGTTGGTTGCGCAGGCCGCCAGGGCGTAGAAGGTGTCCGTTGGAAGCGCAACCACTCCCCCGCCCCGGAGTATTTGTGCCAAGCGCTTAGGCCCGTATTTAACTGGGGGCGCCACTGAGTGTTCTGCGTTTGTCTGTGCCTCGCTCATCATGCAGCTTTTATGTTAACTTGAACCTCTGACGGAAATGGCGAATAACCAACGTTCAAACGGCCCCGGCGACACCGAGAAATCGGTCCCGGACGACCTGTCTCCGTCCCACCGCGTAGCCACCAGTGACGACCTTGAGATTTCCGCTTACCTGGAGATTTCCGAGGAAAAGCTGGGCCGCGAATCTGCTCCATCTCCCGAAGGTCGCCTGCAGCGTGAGGCGATCATCGTCATCGACTTCGGCTCCCAGTACTCTCGCCTGATAGCGCGCCGCGTGCGCGAGGCTCGCGTCTACTGTGAAATTGTCGAGCACGATGCCGACTGGGAATCCGTCGCCGCACTAGAACCCAAGGGAGTCATCCTGTCGGGAGGCCCCGCGAGTGTCTATGAAGATGGCGCGCCTCTTGCCCCTAGCTGGGTGTACGAGAGGGACTTGCCGGTGCTTGGCATCTGCTACGGCATGCAGGCCATGGCCCACCAGCTCGGCGGTCGCGTGGCGGCTTCTACCAAGCGTGAGTATGGCCACGCGGTACTACACCAAAACAACACTTCGGACCCGCTGTTTAGCGACCTGCCGACTTCGATGCCGGTGTGGATGAGCCATAGCGACCAGATAGTCGAGCCGCCGCCGGGCTTTAAGTCTCTCGCGTTTACCGACAACTCGCCGGTAGCTGTACTGGGCGACGGCGGCAAACGCTACGGCATCCAGTTCCATCCAGAAGTAGCGCACACGCCCCAGGGCAAGGCTCTGCTGGAGAACTTCCTGTACAAGGTGTGCGGCCTCAAGGGCCTGTGGACCCCCGGCAACTTCGTTTCGCGCGCCATCGAAGACATACGGGCACAGGTCGGCGATGGCAAGGTGATATGCGCTCTTTCGGGCGGCGTCGATTCGTCCGTCGCTGCAACGCTGGTACACAAGGCCGTTGGCGACCAGCTCACGTGCATATTCGTAAACAACGGTTTGTTACGGCGGGAAGAGCCCGAACGCGTGCTGCGCACCTTTGAGAAGTACATGAAGGTGAACTTCTTGTACGAGGACGCGACAGAGGCATTCCTGACGGCCCTTAAAGGGGTGGTTGACCCAGAACGCAAGCGCAAGATTATTGGCGAAGAGTTCATCCGGGTGTTCGACAGGGGTGCTACGGAGGTGGGGGACGCCGATTTCCTCTGCCAAGGCACGCTGTACCCGGACGTAATCGAGTCCAAGACCGACGACAGCAAGGTGTCGGCCAAGATTAAGACGCACCACAACGTGGGCGGCCTGCCGCAGCACATGAAGTTGAAGCTGGTAGAGCCGCTTCGCTACCTGTTTAAGGACGAGGTGCGTGAGGTGGGCATTGAACTGGGCCTGCCCGAAGCGATGGTCTACCGTCAGCCCTTCCCCGGCCCGGGCTTGGCCATACGCGTACTCGGCGAGGTTACTCCCGAGCGCCTGGAGGTTCTGCGAGCGGCCGACTGGGTGGTGATGGACGAGATTAAGAACAACGACCTTTACCGGGAGATGTGGCAGAGCTTCGCGGTGCTGACCGACTCCAAGTCGGTTGGGGTGACCGGCGACTACCGTACCTACGGCCACACGATTGCCGTGCGCGCCGTCACCAGCGACGACGCCATGACGGCCGACTGGGCTCGTCTGCCCTACGACGTCCTCGCCCGAATTTCGAGCCGTATTTCCAATGAGGTTATCGGTGTGAACCGGGTCGTCTACGACATTACGTCCAAACCGCCCGGCACTATCGAGTGGGAGTGAGACACCCGTTGCCCTCCCTGTTAGACCCTAGTTGTCGGGGGCTCTGCCCCCGAACCCCCGGCCAAGCAGTCGCCCGACGGTGAAGGTTCTTCTGGTTGGCAGCGGCGGGCGTGAACATGCCCTCGCATGGAAGATGGCCCAGAGCCCGCGCCTCGATTCGCTTCTAATAGCACCGGGTAATGCCGGAACTGCCGAGTTGGGCGAGAATGTGTCGGTCAAGGCCGACGATGTTGATGGCCTGCTCGCACTCGCCCGCTCACGAGATATAGATCTGACGGTGGTCGGCCCTGAGGTTCCCCTGGCCGATGGCGTCGTGGACACTTTTAGGGCCGCCGGGCTGGCCATCTTCGGACCCACCAGCGCTGCCGCCCGCATCGAGACGTCCAAGGGCTTTGCTAAAGATTTGATGGCCCGCAAGGGCGTGCCCACGGCCGCTTCTGAAACGCTCGATTCACACCACCTGGCCCGAAACGCCGTTTCAGACTGCGACCTCCCGGTAGTCATAAAGGCCGACGGGCTGGCCGCGGGCAAGGGCGTGATAATCGCCAAGACGCGGCAGCAGGCCATTAGTGCCCTGTTCGACATTTTCGAG
>CAVOCN010000141.1:0-4587 GCA_963694205.1 Dehalococcoidia bacterium
TAAAGAGACCGTCGCGTACGTCAACGGCGAGTGGAAGCCGCGTTCAGAGGTGTCCATCGACCTGGGCGACCGGGGCTTCTACCTCGGCGACGCCGTGTTTGATCTGTTTCGAACGTTTGACGGGACGCCGTTTCGCATTGAGGACCACGTCGACCGCTTCTTCCGCTCGCTCAAGTTTGTACGCATGGACCCCGGCATCACCCCCGACGAAATGGTCGCGCTGGGCCAAGAGTGCGTCGCCCGCAACGAGCCCTTACGTAGCGACTTCGGAGACTGGAGCGTGTGGTTCGGGGTCACCAGGGGCCTGGCAGGCTGGCGTACGCTCGACGCCGAGCCCACCTTTCTCATCCACGCGGCTCAGGTGCCGTTCGACTCGTTTGCCGAGCAGTACGCAGACGGCGCCAGCGCAGTGATTACCCGCTCGCGCAATCACGGCCACCAGTCCCTTGAGCCGAAGCTCAAGCACACCTCTCGCATGCACCTGAACCTGTCTGACCTGGAAGCTCGGGACGTGGACCCGGCGGCGTGGCCCATCTTGCTCGACGCCGAGGGCAACATCGCCGAGGGATCGGGCTCCAACCTGTTCGTCGTGAAAGACGGGGCGATGAAAACGCCTTCCGACACCACCATTTTGCGCGGGGTCACCCGCGACGTCGTTTTCGAACTTGCCGAAGGCCTGGGGATACCCCTGAGCGAAGAGCCCATCCAGCCGTACGACCTGTACACGGCCGACGAGGTCTTCTTTACGTCCACCCCGTTCTGCGTACTGCCGATAACCCGCATCGACCGCCGCGACATCGCAGACGGCCGCCCCGGCCCCGTCGCCACCCGCCTGTTGACGGCTTTCAGCGAGCTAGCAGGCATCGACGTAGTCGACCAGGCCCTGCGCTACAAAGACGCCCGCTCGAACATCTAGCCAGCGGTGCCTAGCTAGCCGACTGGCACCTGGGCCCCGGCCCGGCGCGCCCGGAGCAATAAGGCGACGCCGATGATGGCTAGTCCGGCGACGACCGAGAAGCCGATTCCCCACTCCGACCGGTCCGGTGCCAGGTCGAGGATGCCTCCGAACAGTATCGGGCTGGCCGCACCGGCAGCCATGCCGATGAACGCCTGCAAGGCCAGCGCCGACCCCAGCATGGGCGTGGGCACGGCCTCGGTGATGGCGGTCGTGTAGATAGCCGAGTCGGCGGCCATGAGCCAGCTATAGGCCGCAGCCGCCAGTATCAAAACTGCCCACGGCGCGCCAGCCATCCAGCCGATACCGGCTGCGAACGCTCCCCCCAACCCGAAGATCAGAGCGGCCGATGGGATTCTTCCCAGCCGGTCGGAGATGGCGCCTCCCATCACCGGCCCCAGCGACCCGACTCCGAACGCGATGCCGGCACCGGCCGCAGCCATGATGGCCGCGCTCTCAATGGAGTGGCCCCGTGTGAGTAGCACGGCGGCGAAGAACGAGGGAATCCACACATGTGCGGCGAACAGTTCCATCGAGTGCAGCGAGTAGCCAGCTATCAGCGGCTTTACTCTCGGTAGACGCAGCACCCTCAGGTTCAGGCGGCCCGACGCTTGTGATTGCTGGTGCGTGTACCCGCGCAGTGCCACCCAAGCCACCGGTAGCGCCAGCGCCGCTATCAGGGCCACAGTCATGTACGCCGCACGCCAGGACATGATCGTCAGCAGCGCCCCGGTAGACGCAATGGACGCGCTGTTGGCCGCGTAGAACGCCGTCACCATGAGTCCGACGGCAAGCCCCCTGCGAGCGCCGGAGAAGCGCTCTGCCACGATGCGAACCGCTGGCATGTACACGCCGACCAGCCCGAAGCCATCCAACGCCCGCAGCGCCGATGCCGAGTACACGTCGCGCGCCAGCAGCGGGAACATGACGTGCGCGCCAATGGCCACGGCCGCCGACACCAGCAGCACCCGCTTCGGCCCCACCCGGTCGGTGAGCGGCAGCACCAGCAACGCGGCCACGGCGTAGCCAGCGAGATTGGCCGAGTAGATGGCCCCGGCGGCGGTGTTGCTCAAGTTCCACTCGTCCCGAATGAGCGGAAGCGCGGCGACATAAGCCGCGAACGGCAACAGCAGCGCGAACACCACCAGCGCCATAGCCCCCAGCCACAGAGCATCCCTGGTCCCAGGTAGTTGTCTAGTTACCGCCGTCAACATGACCGCCAATAATACGGGGCCGCCCGACAACGCGGGCTCCCGGTTTCGACAACCCGCCTTTCGACAACACGGCACCGAGCCGCTATATTCAAGGCCTCAAAACAGGAGGACAGGAAACAATGGGAAACATAGTTGCGTACTTCAATGGTGACTGGGTGACGCAGGACGACATCCGCATTCACCCGCTCGACCGGGGCTTCTACGTCGGAGACGCCGTCTTCGACCTGGCCCGCACCTTCAACGGCAAATCGTTCAAGATGCGTGACCATATAGACCGCCTGTACCGGTCTCTCAAACACGTCCGCATCGACCCGGGCATAAGCCCGGACGAAATGTATGAGGCTTCCGAAGAAGCTATCAGGCGTAACGAAGCCGAGCGCGGCGAGGCGGGCGACTGGCACATCTGGCAGACCGTGACCCGAGGTATCGCTGGCTGGCGACAGCTAGAAGCGACGCCGACCGTGATGATCCAGATCTTCCCGGTGCCGTTCAACCTCTATGCGCACATGTTCAAAGAGGGCTCCCACGGCGTCATCACCAAAACCCGCAGCTACCCCTCAGAATCTCTCGACCCCAAGGTCAAGCACTACAGCCGCATGAACTTCAACATGGCGGAGCTAGAGGCACGGGACATCGACCCCGAGGGCTGGCCCATCATGACCGACTCCAACGGCAACATCACCGAGGGCACCGCCTACAACGTATTCATCGTCAAAGACGGGGTCATCCGTACGGCGGGTGACAGTTCGCTTTTGCAGGGCATATCCCGTGGGGCCGTCGTCGAGGTCGCCGAACGGCTCGGCATACCCGTGGTCACCGAGGAATTGCAGCCCTACGACCTGTACACGGCCGACGAGGCGTTCCTCACCAACACGCCAATATGCGTACTGCCCATGACAAAGGTGGACAACCGGGAGATAGGCGACGGCAAGCCCGGTCCCATTACCCAGCAACTCCTGGCAGCCTGGTCCGAGTGGGTCGGCCTCGACATAGCCGACCAGGCCGAGCAGATGTCCGGGAAAATGGGTACCGACAGGGTCCTGTCTTAGCCACGCCAATTGCCAAAGCGATGAGCGCTTGCGCGAAGAAGCCATGACGAGCCGGGCGGAGGTCGGCCAGACCGCCAGCCGGTCATTGACGGTCACGCCAGAGGCCGTGCAGGCATACGCCGAGATCACCGGCGACTACAACCCGCTCCACTTCGATGAAGACTTTGCCGCTCGAACCCGGTTCGGGCGGCTCATGGCGCAGGGCGGCATCGCCACGGGGCTGCTGCACGCCCTTGTGGCAATGGACATGCCGGGGCCCGGTACCGTTTTCATTAAGCAGGCCTGGAACTTCCCGGCGCCGGTGTACATAGGTGACACCATCACGGCTGAGGGCACGGTGACGTCCATTCACCCCGACAAACCAGTGTCGGGCATGTCTTTTCGGGTGGTGAACCAGGACGGCGACGAGGTGCTAACGGGCGAAGCGACCGTGTACACAGCTAAGCCTCGATGACGGAACTCGCGTCCAACCAGATGGCGGACCTGCTGCTGCGTTCCACCGGCGAAGGCATCTACGGTATCGATAAGAACGGTTGCTGCACCTTCGCCAACCCGGCCTGTTTGGAACTTCTCGGGTTCGAGAGTGACGCCGAGCTACTGGGTCGGAACATGCACGAACTGGTGCACCACACTCGCCCCAATGGGGAGCCATACCCGGCAGAGGAGTGCCAGATATATAAGGCCCTGCAAATATGCGAGGGCACGCATGTAGACACCGAAAACATGTGGCAGGCGGACGGGTCGTGCTTCCCCGCAGAGTACTGGTCGTTCCCCATGATGCACGAGGGGGAAATGGTCGGCTGCGTGGTGACGTTCGTCGACATAACGACGAGAAAGCTGATCGAAGAAGAGCTGCGCCAGTCCGAGAAGATGGCTGCGGTGGGCAACCTGTCGGCCGGGCTGGCACACGAGCTTAACAACCCGGCGGCGGCGACGGGCCGGGCCTCCGATCAGCTTGAAAAGGCGATGAAAGACCTGAAAGACGCGGCCATCGAGTTGGCCAGGACCAGCCTCGACCAGGGCTTTTGGGACTCGCTTGTCGACTGGGACAGGCGCCTGGGCGAGCGAACCCGGACCGGGGAGCGACTGTCCACCTTTGATGCCAGTGAGCTTGAGGAAGAACTGCTCGACTGGCTCGAAGCAAGAGGCGTTACTGAGGGCTGGGAGATCGCGCCGCTGCTCGTGCGCGCTGGCGTCCGCAGAGACGACCTGGACGATTTCACCGAGTGCTTCTCGGACCAGACCCTGGAAAAGGCGATGATCTGGCTCTGCCGCTCCTCCAGCGTGGGCGAACTGGCCCAGACCGTGGTCGAGGGCGCCACCAGGATTTCCAGTCTGGTCAACGCGTTCAAGTCCTACTCGTATATGG
>CAVOCN010000142.1:0-4586 GCA_963694205.1 Dehalococcoidia bacterium
AAAAATGAAGTCACAAAACGATCATACGCTCGAATACCTGCGGTACTCGACGTTCCGAACCTCATCCAGGTTCAGATTGATTCGTTTGATTGGTTCAAGACGGATGGGCTAGGCGAGCTTCTCTCTGAGATTTCGCCTATCGAAGACTTTCCGGGAGGGCGCTTCGAACTAAGCTTCCTTTCGCACTACTTCGAGGACCCGAAGCACTCTGAAGAGGAGTGTCGCGAGAGCGAGATTACCTTCTCGGCTCCCCTGTACGTGACCGTGCAGCTGCGCATTAAGGCGCAGGGGCCGGGGCAGGGCGAGATTAAACAGCAGACCCTCTTTGTCGGGGACATCCCCATGATGACTAAGAGCGGTACGTTCATCATCAACGGCGCCGAGCGTGTCGTCGTGAGCCAGCTAGTCCGCTCGCCTGGCGTTTACTTCACTACCGACACGGACCCCAACTCGGGCCGCGTTCTGACATCTGCCAAGCTCATTCCCTACCGGGGGGCCTGGATGGAGTTCGACACCTCTAACCGGGACGTCATTTCGGTGAAGGTCGACCGCAAGCGCAAGACGCCGGTCACCATGCTGCTGCGGGCGATGGGCTACACCAAGGACGAAGAGGTCGCCAAGATCTTCGAGGACGTCGACACCGACGAGGATCACCCGTTTGTAAAGGCCACTATTGCCAAGGACACCCCCGTCGATTCCCAGGACGAGGCGCTATTGGAGTTCTATCGGAGGCTCAGGCCAGGCGAGCCCCCTTCTGTGGAGAACGCTCGTAACCTGCTGGAAAACCTGTTCTTCAATCCGCGCCGGTACGACCTCGGTCGGGTAGGTCGCTACAAGCTGAACAGGCGATTGAATGGTGGCAAGGGTACCGAAGACCGGACTCTGTCGCCGGAAGACATTATCGGCCTGCTGCGCACGATGATGGAGATAAACAACGGCGTTCGCGGCCCGGATGACATTGACCATCTCGGCAACCGCCGAGTCCGAGCCGTGGGCGAGCTTATCCAGAACCAGGTTCGTGTGGGACTTCTCCGTATGGAGAGGGTCATTAAAGAACGCATGACCACCCAGATGGACCCGGCTACGACCACGCCCGCCGCGCTGATAAACATTCGGCCGGTGGTGGCTGCGGTGCGCGAGTTCTTCGGGGGCTCGCAGCTTTCGCAGTTCATGGACCAGACCAACCCGCTGGCAGAGCTGACGCATAAGCGCCGACTCTCGGCGCTGGGCCCTGGCGGCCTGTCACGAGAGCGGGCGGGCTTCGACGTCCGTGACGTCCACCACTCTCACTACGGCCGCATCTGCCCGATTGAGACCCCTGAGGGACCCAACATTGGGCTGCTCGGTTCGCTGGCTACGTATGCGCGGACCAACCAGTACGGCTTCATTGAGACGCCGTACCGGGTGATAAAAACAGAGGTATCCAACAAGGTCGAAAACCTGCTTGGCCGCACGCCGATGAACGATATTGTCGGCACTGACGGCAAGACCATTCTTCGGGGCGGGAACGACATTTCTAAACGGGTCGTTAAGAGGATCCAGGCGCTTGATAAGCACATCCTTGAGGTGAAGCCTTACGTTTCGCTCGACCCCAGCGAAATCGTCTACCTTTCGGCGGATGCCGAAGAGAACGTGCACATTGCACAGGCGAATTCGCCCATCGACGAAAACGGCCAGTTCAAAGAGGCCAAGGTTGAAACAAGGATGGGCGACAACGTCGGCATGGAGCCGCCGGCCAGCGTTGGCTACATGGACGTTTCGCCCATGCAGCTGGTGAGCGTTTCGACCTCTCTAATTCCGTTCCTTGAGCACGATGACGCCAACCGTGCGTTGATGGGCTCGAACATGCAGAGGCAGGCCGTGCCGCTGCTCAAGCCCGAGACGCCTCTGGTTGCGACCGGCATGGAAGGCCGGGTAGCCAAAGACAGCGGCCAGCTCACGGTTTCGGACACGGACGGCATTGTGCAGGAGTCCACTGGCGACCGTGTCGTCATTGTCGATGACGCGGGCGAAGAGCACGTCTTTAAGATGCGCAAGTTCCTGCGTTCCAACCAGGGCACCTGCATTAACCAGCGCCCCATCGTTAACCGGGGCGACTACGTGCACAAAGGCGATGTGCTGTGTGACAGCTCCTCTACCGATGGCGGTGAGTTGGCTCTCGGCCAGAACGTGCTTGTCGCGTTCATGAGCTGGGAGGGCTACAACTTTGAGGACGCCATCATCCTTAGCGAGAACCTCGTAAAGGATGACCGCTTCACCTCTATTCACATTACGAAACACGAAGTGGAAGCACGGGACACCAAGCTGGGCCCCGAAGAGATAACGCGGGACATTCCCAACGTTGGTGAAGAGAGCCTGCGGGACCTCGACGAAGAGGGCATCATCCGCGTCGGTGCCGAGATCGGCCCTGGCGACATACTGGTAGGCAAGATCACCCCCAAGGGGGAGACCGAGCTGAGCGCCGAGGAAAAATTGCTCCGGGCAATTTTCGGAGAGAAGGCGCGGGACGTGAAAGACACCTCGCTAAGAGTTCCCCACGGGGAGCGCGGCAAGGTGATGGACGTACGCATACTGAGCAGGCCGGACGGCGATGAGTTGCCGCCGGGCGTCAACAAGCTCGTTCGCCTATGGGTCGCCCAGACCCGGAAGATTTCCGAGGGCGACAAGATGGCCGGACGCCACGGTAACAAGGGCGTCGTAGCGAGGATTCTGCCGCAAGAGGACATGCCTTTCCTCGCTGACGGCACCCCGGTAGACATTATTCTCAACCCCATCGGCGTGCCTTCCCGCATGAACCTTGGGCAGGTGCTCGAGACCCATCTGGGATGGGCCGCCCGCCTCCTCGACTTTAAGGCCGAGACGCCCGTGTTCGACGGTGCACTGGACGTGTCCATTGAGGACGCGCTGGGACAGGCCTGGATTATCGAGAAGGCCGAGGCCGTTGACCCCAACTCCACGAACCTGCGAGGTATGGACCGCATTGATCTGGGTAAGGTCAACAAGTGGCTGGAAGAGCGCGGCTACGACTACGACAAGGTAATGGGCACAACTCCCGGCAAGGCCACGGTCGAGGGCGAAGCTCGCCGGGCGTGCCTGCGGGCGTGGCTGTCGGAGGACATCGGGGTGGATATCACCGAAATGTCCGAAGCTGAAATAAACGACGAGGTGCGACGACTTAACCGGGAGGAGAACAAGGCTGCCCCCACCATGGGCAAGTCCACCGTGTTCGATGGCCTCACCGGCGAGAAGTACGATCAGCCGATCACGGTTGGCTACATCTACATGATGAAGCTGATTCACCTTGTCGAGGACAAGATTCACGCCCGGTCCACCGGGCCATACTCGCTCATTACCCAGCAGCCGCTGGGTGGTAAGGCGCAGTTCGGTGGCCAGCGCTTCGGGGAGATGGAAGTTTGGGCACTGGAGGCGTACAGCGCGGCCTATAACTTGCAGGAAATGCTCACCGTTAAGTCTGACGATGTCGTCGGTCGAGTTAAGACTTACGAAGCGATAGTAAAAGGCGAGGACGTGATACAGCCGGGTATTCCCGAGTCGTTCCACGTATTGCTCAAAGAGCTCCAGAGCCTGGGTCTGTCGGTCGAACTGCTTCGCGAGGAGCCGGAGACCGATGAACTTGAGGAAGGCGACGGCGAGCTTTCGCTCGACGACTTCGACCTCGCCCTGGGCGGGCTCGACGACGGGGCATCGGGTGCCCTTAATGGCTTCGACGTAACCGGCGACCTGCTCAACGGCGACGGCGCGTCACAGGACGTGCCCAAGGCCCCAGAGGCCACTGAGCCCGCCGAGACGCCGGTGGCTGAGGCCCCAGATGCCGAGGCAAAGGCCGACGCGCCTCAAGAGACCGAGACGCCAGCGGCCGAAGCAAAGGCCGACGCGCCTCAAGAGACCGAGACGCCAGTGGCCGAAGCAAAGGCCGACGCGCCAGTGGCTGAGACTGACACTGAGACAAAAGAGCCGTCCGAGTCTGAGACCGATTCGGACAACGCCGACACGAAAGAGGAGAACTAACGCATGGCCCAAGCGGGTAACGAGTTCAACGCGATACGCATCTCCCTGGCGTCCCCGGAGCAGATTAAGACCTGGTCCTACGGCGAAGTTACGAAGCCGGAGACCATTAACTACCGGACGCTGAGGCCGGAAAAAGACGGCCTGTTCTGCGAGCGCATTTTCGGTCCCACAAAGGACTGGGAGTGTTACTGCGGCAAGTACAAAAAGATTCGCTATAAGGGCGTTATCTGTGACCGCTGCGGCGTTGAAGTTGCGCGATCAAAGGTCCGGCGAGAGCGCATGGGCCACATTGCGCTGGCAGCACCTGTGGCGCACATATGGTTTTCTAAGGGCACTCCGAGCAGGCTCGGCCTCTTGTTGGACTTGTCTCCGAGAAACTTGGAGCGCGTGCTGTACTTCGCCCAGTACCTGGTGACTGAGGTAAATGACGAGCAACGCCTAGAGAAAATTGAAGCGTTGCAGGCCCAGCTAGATGAGGGCCTGGTTCTGCTTGAGGAGACGGCACAGGCAAAGCTAGAGCAGCTTGCTCTGGCAGTCGCTGAAGCTGCCGAGGCTGC
>CAVOCN010000143.1:0-4518 GCA_963694205.1 Dehalococcoidia bacterium
TGCTCGTGTATGAGGGTGAAGCCCAGAGCTTCGGGCGCAACCGGCCCGGTGACTGTCATTACCTCTGTCAGGCCAGATGCGAACTTGGGAGCGTTACTCACCGGCCAGGGCCCTTCGTGGGTTTTCCACTGTAATCGTCTCCCAGGCTTGCGCAGATACGCCTGCGGCTTTGATGCGCTCCCTGAATTGGGAGACTGCGAATGCATAGCCGCCGCCGCCGTAGGCGGACATGTGTTTTTTCACCGAGACCCCGGTAGAAACGAGTATGTGCCCGATCAGGCCAGCGTCGATCATGGCCTTAATGAGCCGGGCGTCGCGGTCGAGCAGGTCCGGGCTGCTCAGAGGGAAGGTATTGAAGCAGGTGAACGGACCGCGCCCGGCTATGGCGGCGTGCAGGGCGTGGTCGGCTATCCCGTTGACGTGGTCGACGATGACTCTGGTTAAATCGGCTCGCTCTTCGGTCAGTATGTCTAGCTGTTCCATCGCCGTAGACGTGTGGGTACCGGTGATGGCCAGCGCCAGCCCGGTCGCGCCCTGGGCACGGGCAGCCGCGCGGTGCATGCGCTCCTCACCTGGCGTGACCCAGCGATTGTGCACGTTTATTTCTCCGATGATGCCCGCGCGCACGCCTGTGTCGTCGATGCCCTCGGTTATGTCCCGGACCATGATCTCAGTGAGTTTGTCAGCATTCGTTTTGGCGAAGTCGAGGTCGTAGAAGCGTTCTTTGAACCAGCCAGTGCCGGTGACGATGTTAAGACCGGTCTTTTCCGAGAGCGCCTTTAGAGCTAACGGGTCCCGGTGGACGCCTCGACCGGTTTGGTCCACCAGCGTAACTACCCCCGCGTTGTGGGCGACGGTCAGTTCGCGTTCCGCCACTACGGCGTCGTTGAGCAGGTTGCTCCCCATCCAGTTGTCGAGCATGTGGTCGATGAACACGTGCTCGTGGGGCAGGGTCCTGCCCAGTTTATCGGCAGGCAGGGGCCCGGTGACTGTGTTGATGCTATTCACCGGTCAGGGCCCTGCGCGGGTTATCGACCATGATGCGGGTGAACATGTCTTGGGTAATGCCGATGTTGGCCAGGTGGGAGAACAGCCGGGTCGGTATGAAGTCGTAGCCGCTGCCGCCGTAGGCGACGTAGTGGGTGCGGTAGCACACGTCATGTGACAGTAGCAGCCGGTCGATGTTGCCAGCGTCCAGTACGGCCTTTATGAGGCCCACGGCCTTGGAAAGCTCGTATTCGTTGCTGTCTGAAAGGGTGTCGAACGACAGCCATGCGCCTCGTTTGACGATTTCTTCGTGGAAGTCGGGGTGCGGCCAGCTGTGCGAGTGCCCCACGACCACCCGGTTCGGGTCGACGCCCTCTTCGCGCAAGATGTCTAGCTGCTGCAACGCCACCGGGCTCTTGGTGCCGTGCGTGGTCAACGTGACGCCGGTCTTTTTCTGAGCCCTGGCACCGGCCCTGAGCATGCGCTCTTCGGCGGGTGAGACCCAGCGGTCGTGGGCGCCCAGTTCGCCGATGATGCCCGCGCGCACGCCTGTGTCGTCTATTCCTACTGTCAGGTCGTTAACCATTTGTTCGGCTATCTGGTCTGCGTACCACCTGTGCAGGTAGGGCTCGTAGTACGGCTCACGGTACCACCCGCACCCGAGCACAATCTGCAGGCCGGTCTGCTCGGCGATTGCTTTGACGGCCAGGGGTTGCTGGCCGAGGCCACGGTTGGTCTGGTCCACCAGGGTGACACCCCCGGCTGCCTTGTAGCGACTAACTTCTTGCAAGGCCAGGTCGGGCTCGTATAGAAGGCTGTTGACCGACCACGAGTCCTTGAGCAAGTCGAGCAGCAGGTGCTCGTGCATCAGCGTGAAGCCCAGCTGGTCCGCGGGAACCGGGCCGGTGACTGTCATAACTTCGGACATGGCCGCCATTCTATGGTGCGGCAACGCTCTTTCCCACCCACGGGCCCACCCACGGGCCGGAATCGGTGATCGGCCGTGGCATACTAGTACACTGCCGAGTTCAGTAGTAAGGCATTAGAGAAGTGAGGGTCAGCCGAGATGGCATCGAACATAAACGGCGAATATAGGCACCGCTTCCAGCAGGTGGCGGCCACGATTAAAGAGCGGATTATCTCCGGACATTACGGCGAGGGAGAGCGTTTGCCCTCTCAGCACCGTATGGCCAGCGAGTTCAATGTGGCCTTCAATACCTTCAAATCGGCGCTCGATGTGCTGGAGTCTGAGGGTTACGTTGCCCGGAAAGTGGGCGACGGCACTTTCGCCGTGAAACCCAACCTGCGTCGCCCAAGGGCGCTGGCAGTGGACGACGACGACGGGGTGCGAGAGTACCTGGAAAGAGCGTTGGAGCGCTGCGGGTGGGACTGCACAGCGGTCGAGTCCGGCGCGATTGCGCTGCAGGAAATGGAACGCACGACGTATGACCTGCTGCTGACCGACCTGATGATGCCCGTTATGACCGGCGCGCAGCTTATGGGGGAGGTGCGTAAGAGGAATCGCGACGTGCAGGTGATCATCATTACTGCCTATCCCGAAACCAAACTCATGGCGGAGGCGATGGAAGCCGGGCCGTTCGCGGTTCTGCGGAAGCCCACCAGGCTGGAAGACTTGCGCCAGGTACTTGGAACCGCCCGCGGCTCCGGTCTTTCGGGCCAGGGCACGGCTTAGCGACGGTGAAACGCAGCCCCGTCAGTCCACTACAGCCGCTGGCAGACGAGAACTCAGCGCTGGCCGAAGCGGGCCGGATAATGAGCTCGTCGCTGGACATTGACGACGTCTACGAACGGTTCGCCGAGGTGATCGCCAGGCTCATACCTTTCGACCTGATCGTGGTTGCACTTGTTGAGCCTGGCTCGGACGACGTGACCATTGCCCATATAGCCGGAGCCGATGTGCCAGGAATGACCCCTGGGACCGTTCGAAAGTGGGACCAGACTGTCTACGAAGTCCCGGCTTTCAAGGCGGGCGGGGTGATTACTTCGGCGACCGAGGCGGTTCGTATAGCGAAAGAAAAAGGTGAAATAAACCCGCTCGTAGGCAAGGGCATGCAGAGTTTTATAGATGTCCCTTTCCTTTCCCAGGGCAAGCTGATCGGCTCCATAACCGTAAGCTCTCGCCAGGCGGACGCTTACCAGGACGGGCACCTGGCACTTTTCCAACGCATCGGCGCGCAGGTGGCCGGAGCGGTCGCTAACGCCAAATTGCATGCGACTGTGGCCAAAGAGGCGTTTGAAAGGGAGGTGCTGGCCGAAATTGACCGCATCGTCAGCGCGTCTCTGAACATTGAAGATGCCTATGAGCCCATGGCGGTCGCGTTCGCAAAACTCGTCCCCTTCGACCGGTTCAACGTGGTTAGAGTCGACAAGGCAGCTGGAACAATAACCAACGAGTTCGTTACCGGGTCGGTCGATGTTCCCGAGTTCCCCGTGGGGGCAACGACCAATGTGGACGACGGCATCCTGGTCCGGGTACAGATGGAGGGGAGCGCCGGTGTCGTGATGAACGACGCAGAGATGCGGGGGCTGGAAGACACATGGGTGAACTTGCGCACCATCCGCAAGGCGGGGCTCCTGTCCATTGTTTCGGTACCGTTCAAGCTCGGCGATGAGATTGTCGGGCTGGTTGCGTTCCGGTCTTGCGACCCGGAGGCCTACGGCAGTGAGCACCTGAGGCTGGCCCAACTTATGGCTGGCCAGGTGGCGGGCTATTTTTCCAACAGCCTCACTTACAGACAGCGAACAGAGGTTCCGCGAACTGTTCGACGACGCGCCTATCGGTTATTACGAAACGGACCGGGAAAGCAGAATCACGGCAGCAAACCGGACCCTGCAAGAGATGCTCGACTACCCCCTGGAAGAACTGGTCGGTCGGCACGCCTGGGACTTCGTGAGGGAGTCGGCCGCCTCACAGCAAATGTTCAAGAAATGGTTTGCCACTCCGGTCATGGCCTCGACCGGCATAGAGCGCACGTTTCTGCGTCGAGGTGGCCAGCCGATCTATGCCATCGCCGAGGCGAGGCAAATACTTGCCTCCGATGGCCGGATATTGGGCCTGCGCGTAACGGTGCAGGACGTCACCGAGCTTAAGCGGATTGAAACGGGTATGCGGGAGACTTCTCGACTGGCATCTATTGGCGAACTTGCGGCAGGGGTGGCGCACGAGCTGAACAACCCGCTCACGAGTGTGACCGGCTTTTCGGAGCTACTGCTCGACGAAGATGACCCAAAGCGAATTCACGACTATCTCAAGAGGGTCAACACCGAGGCGCAGCGGGCGGCGAAGATTGTGCAGGGGCTGCTGTCGTTCGCCCGACCGCGCGAATTGGAGATGAGCGAGGTGGACCTGCGCCGGGTGGTGAATCGCGTCATCGACCTAAAGGCCTACGACCTGCGGACCGCCAACATCGAACTGGAGATCGACCTTCCCCAGGACGCAGCCGTAACCATGGCGGACGAACACCTGTTGGCCCAGGTTCTTCTCAACATTGTCACGAACGCCGAACAGGT
>CAVOCN010000144.1:0-4508 GCA_963694205.1 Dehalococcoidia bacterium
ACCCTCGTTCAACATTGACGAACTTCGTGCGTTATCAGATACGGCTCATGGGATGGGCAAGCTAACGGCCGCGCACTGCTCATCCACACAGGGCACCATCAACTCGCTCGACGCCGGTATCGACATGATCATCCACTGCATCTTCAGGGACGCCGACGGCTCCGACGTGTTCCATGAAGATGTGGTCGACCGCATCGCCGAGGCCGGTGCCTACGTCAACCCGACCCTGGCCGTGCAGCAAGCCGGAGTCTGGGCCCTGTTGGACAAAAAAGCCGAACGACCGCTTACCAAAATCGAACAGGTCAAACTCAGCGAAGCAGAGCGAAACTTCGAACAGCGCATGGAAGACTCCCGCCGCATGCTCAGCATGGGCGTAAAGATGATCACCGGCTCCGACTCGTCGTGGGCGGACTACAGGCTTGGTAACGCGCCGTACGAAACGGAACTGCTGACAGACGTAGGAATGTCCGGCCCAGCGGGCGTCGCCAGCATCACCGGCGATGCCGCCAGGTCGCTCGGTGTGGACGACATCGTCGGCACCCTGGAGCCGGGCAAATTCGCCGACGTGGTGGTCATAAATGGGCAGCCGGACAAGCGCGTCGCAGACCTGTGGAACGTCGCCGACGTCTGGCTCGGTGGCGAGCGGATTGACCGGGGCTCGGACGAATCCCGGGCAAAGCTGACCCAGCACCGACCGGCCGCAGCGCACCCACACGAGCACTAGTCAACAGTTGCCGGGCGAAGTACGCGCACCGAAGTGACCTCTACTCAAGGCCGTCTGCTGTGGGAGCCGTCCGAGGCGGTGCTGCGCCACTCCAACATCGCCCGCTACATGCGCTGGCTGGGCGAAAACCGGGGCCTCGCATTCGACGACTACGACGCCCTGTGGCGCTGGTCGGTAGACGAGACGGAAGCGTTCTGGGCATCCATCTGGGACTACTTCGAAATAAAAGCCCACTCTCCATACGAGCGCGTCTTGGACGGCCGCAAAATCCAGGGTGCCCGCTGGTTCGAGGGGGCGCGGCTCAACTACGCCGAACATGCCCTGGCCCGACGCGACGACCACCCGGCCATCATCGCCCACTCCGAGGCCCGCCCGCCGGTCACGGTCTCGCACTCCGAACTAGCAAACCAGGTAGCGGAGCTAGCGGTCGGACTGCGCGGACTGGGAGTAAAGAAGGGCGACCGGGTTGCCGCGTTAATGCCGAACATGCCAGAGGCGATTGTCGGCTTCCTGGCGACCGCAAGCATAGGCGCGGTGTGGTCGAGCTGCGCGCCAGAATTCGGGGTGCGCAGTGTGGTGGACCGGTTTCGCCAAATCGGCCCGGTGGTACTACTGACGGTAGATGGCTACGTGTACCGGGGAAAGCGCTTCGACCTGTCCGACACGGTCGCGACACTGCGCCAGAGCCTGCCGGGGCTGAAGGCGACCGTCGTTGTTCCCCACCTCGACCCTAACTTCACGGCAACTGACGGGTTGATGGCATGGAACGACGTTCTCGTAGCGGATGCTGATTTACAATTCGAACCGGTCGAATTTAGCCACCCGTTGTGGGTGCTGTACTCGTCCGGAACCACGGGCCTGCCAAAGGCCATCGTGCAAGGGCACGGCGGCATCCTCATCGACCATTTAAAGACATCCTCTTTGCATCTGGATATCGGCCCGGACGACCGGCTCTTTTGGTTTACCAGCACGGGCTGGATGATGTGGAATTTCCTCATGTCCGGCCTGCTATTGGGCGGCACCGTCGTCCTGTTCGACGGCGACCCGGCCAGGCCCGATCTGACGACCCTGTGGCGGCTGGCGCAGGAGACGGGCGTCACCTACTTCGGCACCAGCGCATCATTCATCCACGCCTGCATGAGGGCCAAGCTGCATCCAGGTCGGGACCTGGACCTGGCGCGCATTCGGGGCGTGGGTTCGACCGGTTCGCCGCTCTCTTCCGAGGGGTTCGAGTGGGTCTACGAGGCCGTAAACCCCGACCTGCTGCTCAACTCTTTCAGCGGCGGAACAGACATCTGCACAGGCATCGTCGGCGCAAGCCCTCTGTTGCCCGTGAGGGCGGGAACCATCCCGTGTCGACTGCTGGGCGCGCCAGTGGCGGCGTTCAACGACTCGGGCGAGCCTGTCATAGACGAAGTAGGCGAACTGGTACTAACCGGGCCAATGCCATCCATGCCGCTGTACCTGTGGGACGACCCCGACGGCAGCCGGTTCCGCGAGAGCTACCTCACGCCCTACCCCGACGTATGGCGGCACGGAGACTTCGTCAGCATCGCGGCCGACGGGCAGTGCGTCATCTCCGGCCGCTCGGACTCGACGTTAAACAGGGGCGGCGTGCGCACCGGCACCGCCGACTTTTACGCCGTCGTCGAGGACATGCCCGAAGTGCTAGAAGCCATAGTCATCGATACCGGGGGTGTGAACGGCGACGGGCGACTGGTGCTGCTCGTCGTGCTCAGCGAGCAGGCGAGCCTGGACGAGGCGCTGACAGACCGCATCCGGCGTAAAATCAGACGCGAACTGTCTCCCAGGCACGTGCCCGACGAGGTCCACCGCATCGGTGCGGTGCCCAAGACGTTGAACGGCAAGAAAATGGAGGTGCCCGTCAAGCGAATCCTCCAGGGGACGCCGGTCGACGAGGTAGCTTCTCGGGACGCCATGGCCAACCCCGAGGCGATGGCGGCAATCGTGGCCCTGCAACAGCCGTAGGTCCTGATGATGCGAAACCGGACATAGTCCCAGAGGGCCACAACCCGTTAAAATTCCCGAACCGCACCTGATGAAGGCACTGGGCCTCATGAAGGCACCAATCTGAAATCAAAACATCAAACCCGACAGACCCGGAGGTATAGAGGTGAGTGAGAACTTTACGCTGGTCAAGGGAGCCCGTTTAATCGACGGACTGGGCGGTCCGCCGCTCGAACGAGGCGCGGTGCTTATGCAGGGCACGGACATCCGCGCCGTTGGCACTGAAGAGGCCGTCGCCGCTCCCGAAGGCGCGCAGGTCGAGGTGCTCGACTACCCCAACATGACCATCATGCCGGGGCTGATCGACGCCCACGTGCACCTCATCAGCCTGGGCGACGGTCGAGCGGGTGACGACATGAACCTGCTGGCCGACGAAATCCTCACCCTGCAAGCGGCCAAAAACGCGCGTGCGCACCTGTACTCCGGCGTTACCTCTGTGCGTGATTGTGGCGCCAAAAACCGCACAACGTTCCTGCTGCGCGAGGCAATGGAAATGGGCATCACCGTCGGCCCCCGGCTGGTGCTGACCGGTCGGCCCCTGGCTATTATCGGCGGCCACCTGAGCTACTTCGGATCGCCAGCCACCGGCCCTACTGAATGCCGCGCCCAGGTCCGCCAGCTCATCAAAGAGGGTGCAGATTTCATCAAAGTCACCGCAACGGGAGGCAGCACGCGCACGTCCATGCGCTACCACGCGTCGTTCAACCTGGACGAGCTTTCAGCCATAACCGACGAAGTGCATAAGTTCGGCAAGCACGTTGTCGCCCACTGCGCGTCGTCCGACGGCCTCATCAACGCGCTAGATGCTGGCGTAGACACCATCGTCCACGCCATCCACGCAGACGGCGACGGCACCTACCGGTACCGGCCGGAGCTTACCGAGCGGCTAGTCGAGCAGAAGGTATTCGTAAACCCCACCCTGCATGCAATTAGGCACCAGATGTGGTTCCTGGAGGCCAAGCTAGAAAGTGGTGAGCCATTGACTGGCAAGGAGCAGGCCGACCTCGACGAACTGAAGTACGCCTACGGCCACCACGAAGACTTCGTCGGCCGCATGCGCGAAGCGGGGGTGACCATGGTCGCTGGCTCCGACTCGGCGTGGCTGAACTACAAAATGGGCGAGTTCCAGCACGAACTGGAAGGCATGACAACTGTCGGTTTCTCTCCCCTCGAAGTGCTTACTGCGGCCACGTCCGACTCGGCGCGCTCCTGCCGCATCGACGGCGAGACCGGCTCGCTCGTAGAGGGCAAGCGCGGCGACGTCATCGTCATAGACGGCGACCCGGCGGCCGACATCGCCTCCATGTGGAACGTGGCCGACGTGTTCCAGAACGGCAAAAAGGTCGACCGGGGCAACTTCGTCTAGGTGCCGACTGCACAGACAGCCATAACAAAAGACGTAGTCATTGTCGGCGCGGGCCAGGCAGGCCTCGGGGTCAGCTATTACCTCGCGCAAAAGGGCATCGACCACGTCGTCCTGGAAAAGGGGCTGCCGGGTGAGACCTGGCGGTCCCAGCGCTGGGACTCGTTCGCCTTAAACACCGACAACTCGACCACAAACATGCCGGGTACGTCGTTCCACCCCGAACGTCCCGAAGCGTTCGAGCTTACGAGAGCGCTAACGGACCACTTCGACCGTTACATCGCCGAGATGGCGCTGCCCGTACGAACCGGCGTCCAAGTGACCGCAGTGCAGCGAAGTGGCGACGCGGCCTCATTCACCCTGTCATCCAGCGCGGGCCGGTTCGAGGCGCGC
>CAVOCN010000145.1:0-4489 GCA_963694205.1 Dehalococcoidia bacterium
CAGTGCTTCCGGTGAAACGGGGCCGAGTACGGTCTGCACTTTGCCGGTCATCGAATCATTCATATGGTTTTGGGTGCCTTAAAGGCCAGGGCCCTGGCCGGGTTGCTCACGAAAATCTTGTCGATAGCGGTTTGTGGGAACCCTCGCCTTCTCATGCGGGGCACTATGTTCGTAATGAGGTGGTCGTACCCCTTGCCGCCGTACGCTCGCAGGTGAACCTGTATGCACACGTCCTGCGCCGCCAGCAGACGGTCGCCCGCGCCCAGTTCAATCAGGTAACCGAGCGTCGCAATGCGCTCGTCGTCGTTCTGCGCCAACGCTTCCCGGCCCTGGTACTGGAAAGTCGAGTCCTCAAAGCTGCCGAAATGGTCGTACTGCAAATAGCAGCCGGTGGCAGCCAATTCTCCCAGTGCACTGGGATCGACCATCGCCATACCGAGATGCCCCATGATGATGTTCGTTGGGTCCGCACCGGCGTCCAAGAGAATACGCATTATGTCGAGCGCCCCGGCGTCGTCCAGCGGCGGGTGAATCGATATAGGACAGCCGGTGACCGAACTCACCGCCACGGCGGCCTGGAGAATGCGCGTTTGCAGGTCGTCGATGGGCGCGATTATGCCTATCTCGCCGATAACTCCGGCCTTAACGCCCGTATCGCCGACGCCCGTGGTCACGTCGGCCAGCGTTTCCTCATATAGTTGCTCGTCACTCTTGGCCGCTGTGCCAGCGGGGTGGGCCGGGGGCACATAGTAGGACGCGCCCATGACTATATTGAGCCCCGAAGCGCGGGAAATCCGGGCCAAACCCAGAGCGTCCCGGCCGATGCCCCGGCTCGTCACGTCCACCACCGTGCCGCCGCCCGCATGTGCCAGCGTCAGTGCTTCGGCCAGGGCCACCTCCTCGTCGTGCAGCTTGAGCACCTCGCGGTTGAAGTACTTGCGCCGCTGTATCCAGCCAAGCCGTTCGGCCGTAATCGGCTTGTCCACCCACTCGGCCTCGGTGGCCGTGCCCGGTGCCTGCGCGTACGGCACGAGCGAGCACAGCAGGTGCTCGTGGGTCAGCGTGAACCCGGCCGTTTCGGGCTCTATCGGCCCGAGAACGGTCTGTATCTGTCCGGTTGCCAGTGTGGTGGACCCGGGGAGAAGCGGCGTGGTCAAGTTGATCGGCTCGGCTTTCTAAAGTCCCGCGAGAGTCCCGCAACGGGGACTGAAATGGGACCAACTGGAGAGGGTTGCCGGGATTCTACGGCTCCCCAAAAGCGGGGTCAACGCAGTGCCGGGTTCGGGGCCAAAGACAGAGAGGCATCGGTGGCGAGGGAATGGGTGTTAGAATTTCGCCGCCACGGGCTCCCCAAGAACTGAACGGGGACAGATGAACTGGCTGGGCCTGAACTGGCAACGAACGTCGCTGCAAAGATCGGAAAAGATCAACGAGGAGGAACAAATGGGTGATACCGCCCACCCGTTCATACCGAACACGGCGCCTGAGGCGCGAGCGCGAGCTCTCAAGACCATAGGCATCGACAGCGTGGAAGAAATCTACGCCACCGTGCCGGACAGGGTCCGTTTCAAAGGAACCATGGACCTGCCAGCGCCCATCCGGTCTGAAGGAGCGCTTCGTCGCCACTTGGACCGCATCGTTTCCAAGAACCTCAGTACGCGCGACAACCTGAGCTTCCTCGGCGGTGGCTGTTGGCCGCACTACGTCCCTGCGGTGTGCGACGAAATCGCCAACCGGGGCGAGTTCGTCACCGCCTACGGCGGCGGCGAACTGGGCGACCACGGCAAGTGGCAGGCCATCTTCGAGTTCCAGAGCCTTCTCGGTGAACTAATTGGCATGGACGTCGTGTCCGCTCCCACCTACGACTGGGGCGCGGCCGCCAACAGCGCGCTGCTCATGGCCACGCGCTACACCGGTCGCAGCGAGCTTCTGGTGCCCGAGAGCATCAGCGCCGACCGCTACTCGCAAATGTACAACTTCGTCCGGCCAGTGGCTTCCATAAGCAAGGTCCGTATGGACCCGGCCACAGGCCTCATGGACCTGGATGATCTGCGGGCGAAAGTATCCGACCGCACAGCCGCCGTCTACTTCGAAAACCCCACTTTCTTGGGCACCGTTGAAATTGGCGCCCGGGAAATTGTGGAAGCTGCAAAAGCGGCCGGAGCGCTGGCCATCGCCGGGGTAGACCCGATCACGCTCGGTGTCATATCTCCTCCAGGCGACTATGGGGCGGACATTGTTGTTGGCGACATCCAGCCCCTCGGCATCCACATGAACGGCGGCGGCGGCCTCGCGGGCTTCATCGCCAGCGCCGACGAGCCGAAAATAGTCGCCGAGTACAACGCGCTGCTCGTCAGCGTCGCGCCGGGCACCTCTGAAGGCGAAGTCGGGTTCAACTACTCGACCTTCGAGCGCACCTCCTACGAAGTACGGGGGGACTCACCCGACTACATAGGCACCACCCAGTGGCTGTGGGGCATCGTCGCCGGGGTGTACCTGTCGCTAATGGGTCCAAAAGGAATGCAGGACGTGGGCGAGACCATCCTGCAGCGCTCCTCTTACGCGGCCGCCCGGTTGGGCGAACTGGACGGCGTCACCGCTCCGGCGCTATCCGGGCCGTTCTTCAAAGAGTTCGTCGTCGACTTTACTGGCACAGGCAAGTCCATGGCCGAGATAAACCAGGGACTGCGTGACCGGGGCATCTTCGGAGGCCACGCGCTTACCGGGGACTTCCCCCAAATGGGCCAGAGCGCCCTGTACTGCGTAACAGAGGTCCACGACAAGGCCGACATAGACGAACTGGTCGCCGCCCTGAAGGAGGTCCTTTCATGACCGGGAAAACACGAAACTACCACGCCGCTCGCTGGGACGAGCCGATCATCTCCGACATGGGCAGCCCCGGACAACGGGGGATACTCGTAGACGAGGCCGACCCCGTCATACAGGCGTCCGGCAACGGCCTCGCAGCCATACCCCAGAACATGAGGCGTTCTAGCGCCCCGGCATTGCCCGAGCTATCTCAAGTTCAAGTGCTGCGCCACTACATGCGGCTGTCGCAGATGACGCTCGGGTTCGACCTCACGCCCGACGCCAGTTCCGGCACCTGTACCATGAAGTACAGCCCCAAGGTGAACGAACTGGTCGCTCGCCTCCCCGAAATCACCGAACTGCACCCCTTGCAGGCCGACGAGACCATGCAGGGCATCATGCAGGTCGTATACGACTTCGGGAAGATGATGTGCGCCATATCCGGCATGGACCAGTACTCACTGCAGCCAGCGTCCGGTGCCCAGGGCATCTACACCAACGCCTGCATCATCCGGGCGTATCACGAGTCACGGGGCGAGGCAGACCAGCGCACCGAGATCATCACCACGGCGTTCTCCCACCCGGCCGACGCCGCTACGCCCTCTGTAGCGGGCTTTAAAGTCATCACCCTCATGCCAGGCCCGAACGGCTACCCGGGCATGGAATCTCTCAAGGCCGTGCTATCGGACCGCACGGCCGGACTGATGGTCACCAACCCGGAAGACACCGGGCTGTTCAACCCCGAGCTTCCCGACATGGTCGCTGCCGTGCAAAAAGCCGGTGGCCTATGCGCCTACGACCAGGCCAACGCCAACGGCCTGTTCGGCATCGTCCGCGCCGGTGACACCGGTTTCGACCTGTGCCAGTTCAACCTGCACAAGACTTTCTCAGCCCCCCACAGCTCGCAAGGGCAGGGGACGTCCGCCGTCGGCGTGAAGAGCCACCTGGCCCGCTTCCTGCCCAAGCCCACCGTCGACCTGAAAGACGGCAAGTACTTCTGGGACCACGACCGGCCCGACAGCATCGGCAAGGTGCGCGGGTTTAACGGCAACGTGCAGACCATCCTCAAGGCTTACGCCTGGGTAATGGCCCTGGGTGCTGATGGGCTGCGGGCCGTCGCAGAGACGGCCGTCATAAACAACAACTATCTGGCCACACAAATAGTGAAAATCAAAGGCGTTGATCTCCCCTGGGATCCGACAGTGCGTCGCCTGGAACAGGTGCGCTACTCTTGGGCCAAGCTGCACGAGGACACTGGCGTAACAACCAGCGACCTCACGCGCAAAATGGCCGACTACGGCCTGCAAACCTACATGGAAAGCCACGTGCCCAGGCTCGTCGATGAGCCAATGACGCTGGAACCCACCGAGTCGCTGTCCCTGGAAGAACTCGACGAGTACGTCGGCGTACTGCAGGCCATCTCAGACGAGGCCTACTCCGACCCTGAGACGCTCAAGGGCGCGCCTTATAACGCCGCTACCGACCAGTTACCTCACGACCAGTTCGACGACCCGGACAAATGGGCCATGACCTGGCGCGCCTTCAAGCGCAAGCGCAGCTAGGCCGTTCCTGTGGCACCAAATGAGATGGCCTCCATCGGAGAAGTAGAAGAGAAACGGCGTCTCGGGCTGATCGTCAACCCGATCGCCGGTATGGGCGGCCGGGTCGGCCTAAAGGGCAC
>CAVOCN010000146.1:0-4459 GCA_963694205.1 Dehalococcoidia bacterium
GCTCGGTGACCACCAGACCGGCGAACAACTCGGCGATGCCCCAGCCCACGACGGTGACGATGGGGAGGGCCGCGTTCTTCAGTGCGTGCCTAATGAGGACGCTGGCCTCGGCAAGGCCCTTCGCCCTGGCGGTGCGGATGTAGTCCTCTCGCAGTACCTCAATCATGGTCGCCCTGGTCATGCGAACCAGGAACGCCCAGAAGATAACGGCGGTCGCGAAGCTGGGTAATATCAGTTTATGAAGGAACGCCCCAAAATCTTCCGTTGGGGCGGTATACCCCGCAGCTGGGAAGAGGTTTATCTCCAGGGCGAACGCCTTTATTAACAAGAACCCCAGGAAGAATATTGGGATCGAAAAGCCCAGGGAACTGAAAATCATGATCGTTCTATCGATCCATGTATTGGCCTTCCAGGCGGCTAGAACACCTAATGGTATCGAAATAGGTAACGTCAGAATCTCGGTCATGATCGCTAGCGACAACGTCGGGACGACGCGCTGCTTGATCAGTTTGATGACGGGGATCTTGGAGTTGATCGACTGGCCGAGGTCACCAGTGAGGACATCTTTCAGGTAGATACCCAGCTGGCTAATTATCGGCTTGTCGAGTCCCAGGTCCTTGCGGATAGCCTCGATCTGCCACTGGGGCGCGTCCTTGCCCGCGATAATCGCGGCGGGGTCACCCCCGGAAATCCTGAGGACGGCGAAAATGACGACCGCCAGGATGAACAGGACAGGGATCGAAGCTATCAGGCGCTGGATTACGTATCTTTGCACTTCAGCCTCCCAATAACGAACTAAAAAGTGTGAGTCGGACGATTATTAATTGCATACTAAATACGCACCAAGGCGATGCCTTCGGCGTGCCGGTACCCTACACATGGGTTAATTATGTGTCAAACCGGGTCCCACCACGTTTAAGGGCCTTTCACATCCACTTCTGGCCGGCCGGTTCCCTGCTTACCAGTCTGTTGACCGGGTAATGGCTGCAAGGACAGTCTTATTGGCGCGACACCAGTGATAGGCAGGGGCTATCACGCGATTCAATATGCCTAACTGATTCTCGCTTCTGCCCCGCTATGGGCGACCGCGGCCGTGTCTATCGCCACAGCTTCGACGCTCGACGTTATGTCCCGATACGCGACCGACCTCGACGTCGGTTTTCTCAGGAGATTTAGGATGGCGCTCTGGGGCGTGACTCTCTATGGCGGCGCCGGACCCGGTAAACCGTTGTTGCGAGGCGGCTTTACGGGGTGTAACATACCGCGCAGCGCCGAGGGCCACTACCCCGTGAGCCCCTAGACACAGGCGTTAACGCGGTGAAGCAACTGCCTCAAAAACAGCCCGAATCAGGCCCCCGGAGCGACTCATGAACGATTCGTTGACTGCCCTGGACGCCGTGGAGATGGCGCGGCTCGTCGCGGCGCGAGAGCTGTCGCCGGTCGAACTGGTGCAGGCGCACCTGGACCGCATAGACGACGCTAATGAGCGCGTGAACGCGATTGTGGTGCGCGCGGATGACGCGCTTGACCGGGCGCGCGACGCCGAAAAGGCCGTGACTTCAGGCGAGCCGCTCGGCCCCCTGCACGGGGTGCCATACACCATTAAAGACTCCATTGACGTGGCCGGGTTCCCCACTACTTCTGGGTCACTGTTGACGTCTCGAACCCCGGCCGCCACCGACGCGCCGGTTGTCGCCCGCATTAGAGGCGCCGGTGGGGTGCTGCTGGGCAAGACGAATACTCCGGAGTTCACGCTGTGGTGGGAGACCGACAACCGGGTGTTCGGCCGCTCTAACAACCCCTGGAACACGGACCGGACTACCGGCGGCTCCAGCGGGGGTGAGGCCGCCGCCATAGCCACGGGCATGTCGCCGCTGGGTATTGGTAGCGACTCTGGCGGGTCGATAAGAGTACCTGCCGCCTACTGCAACATTTTCGGCCTAAAAGCCACGCACGGACGAGTGCCCATAACGGGACACGTGCCCTATGCGCTTTTGCAGGCGACTCACATTGGACCGCTGGCCCGGTCGGCGCGGGACATTGCGCTGGTGCTGAACGTCATAGAGGGGCCGGACGGGCGGGACCACTATGCGCCGCCTGTCCCTGCGACGAGTTTCCCGGAGCTTTCAGGCCCCCTACCCGCTTTGAAGGTTGGCTTCTATACCGACGGCCCGGTTACGCCGGTGGCTAAAGAGGTACAGGCAACGGTGCAGGCGGCCGCTGACGCGCTGGCCGCGATGGGCTGTGACCTGCAAGAAGTGGACCTGCCGTTTTTGAGCAGCGTGGACTCTCTTGGCGCGTCGGGGGCGATAGCGGCTTCGGAAGCGATACCGGAATTGTTGGGCATGATAGGAGACCGGGAGGCGGACCTGGGCGTTTCGATGAAGCGCCGAATGGACGCCCCCAGGCCGACCCATGAGCAACACGTGCAGGGCCTCGCAGTCCGCGAAGCACTGCGGGCCGGGTTCATGGAGTACTTCGGCGGCTTTGACCTGCTGCTGTGCCCGGCGACGGCCGTGCCCGCGCCCCCACACAATTCGGTGGAGCTGGCCGTAGACGACGAGATGGCGCCGGGCAGGACGGCGCTGATGTGCACCGCCGTGTTCGACCTGACGGGCGCACCGGCGATTTCGTTGCCGTTTGGTTGGTCTTCTGAGGGCCTGCCCATAGGCGTGCAGTTGGTGGGCCGCCACTTCGACGAGGCGACTGTGGTGCACGCGGCGAGCGTGCTGGCAGCGGCCGGTGACGCGGTCGGCAAACGGCCCGCAATTGAGTAATACGAGGAAAATCGCGTTGCGATTTGCCCAGGGGAAAGAGCCTCGGCTGGTCCGAGGCGCCCGGAACGTCCGGCACGAAGGTGGCGCCGACGGCGCCCGAGCAAGGGAGTATCGTGACCAATACTAAGTCAGATGCACGCGAAGACCTGAAACAGCGCATGCAAGAGGACGGCATTGAGCTGGTCCTCACCCAGTTCGTCGATATTCACGGTGCGCCCAAGGTCAAGATGGTGCCGGTCGAACACATAGACGACGTCATCGACGGCGGCGCAGGGTTTGCCGGGGCGGCGCTGGACGGCATGGGCCAGGGTCCGCACTCCCACGACATGCTCGCGCGCATCGACCTGGACACGTACACGCCGCTGCCCTGGCGCGACGGCGTGGCCCGGTTCGCTTCCGACCTGTTCGTGGACGGTGAGCCCCACCCCTACTGCCCGCGCCAGAACCTCAAGCGCGTGCTCGGCGACCTGCGGGAAGAGGGCTACACGTTCCACATAGGCATTGAGCCGGAACACTTTCTAGTGACTCGTCAGGACGACGGCAGTATTAGCGTTTTCGACCCGGACAACATCGACACGCTGACCAAGCCCTGTTACGACTTCAAGGGCATTTCCAACGTGTTCGACTACCTGAGCGAACTGATGGCAGGGGTCCGGTCGCTGGGCTGGGACCCGTACCAGGCGGACCACGAGGACGCCAACGGCCAGTTCGAACTGAACTTCAATTTCGCCGATGCGCTGGTCACCGCCGACCGGTACACGTTTTTCAAGATGATGACCAGCCAGGTAGCCAAGAAGTACGGCGCGATTGCCACGCACATGCCCAAGCCGTTCGGCGACCGTACGGGCAACGGCGGCCACATTCATTTCCACATGGAAGACGCGGCCACTGGGACGAACGTGTTCAAGGGCGACGCCGATGACGCGGGGCTCGGCCTCTCGGAGATGGCGCTGCATTTCATTGGCGGCGTGCTGGAGCATGCGGCTGCGCTGTGCGCGGTGTCATCGCCGACGGTGAACTGCTACAAGCGATTGCAGTCTGGATCGGCGGTGCACGGCGCGCGCTCGGGCTATACATGGACGCCGGTGTTCATTACCTACGGCGACAACAACCGCACCCAGATGATCCGCACGGCAGGGCCTGGCCATTTGGAGGACCGGACCATGTCGTCGGCGTGTAACCCGTATCTCGCTTTCGCTGCGTACGTGGCGGCGGGTATGGACGGGGTGCGGCGTAAGCTCGACCCCGGCGCTGCCAACACCGACAACATGTACGACCTGTCCCCTGCCCAGATAAAAAAGCGGGGCATTGACGTGCTTCCCCAGTCGCTGCCCGAGGCGCTCAGCGCGCTGGCCAGCGATAAAGTCGTGCAAGACGCGCTGGGGCCAATTTACGGCGAGTTCGCCGCGGTGAAGTCCGCCGAGTGGAATTCTTACCATAGCCAGGTCACCCAGTGGGAGATCGACCGATACCTGACACTGTTTTAATCAATTGTCGTTTCTGATTCCCTGCCTCAACTGTGGCCCGCGCCCGGTTGGAGAGTTCAGGTATGGCGGCGAGATTCTCAAACGCCCCCGGCCGGAGGCCTCTGACCGTGACTGGGCGAACTACTTTTACGTTCGTCGCAACACCGCCGGACCGGAAACCGAGTGGTGGTACCACAAGTTCGGCTGCAGACAGTG
>CAVOCN010000147.1:0-4411 GCA_963694205.1 Dehalococcoidia bacterium
CTGGCCGCTGTGACGCATCGGGCGCGTCGGCCGACCACTCCAGCTCTCTGGTGAAAACGTTGTCCGTCTCGTCGGTCTCTGCCACCAGGTTGTTGGGGTCGATGACCAGCCGCAACGTATGAGCGCCGGGCGCAATCTGCACAACGTCTGCCAGGCCACCCCAGGGGATGCGGCTCACGCGCTGGTGGGCGAGCATCTGCGTCCACCGGTCCCGCAGCACCAGTTTGTCATCGAGATACAAGTCGACGAACACGTCGCCCGGCTGGCTAATGAACCCGGTATTGGCTATGCCGTAGGCGACGAACGTGTCTCCCAGCACTGAGAGCGGACCTTCCAGCGGCCCTGGCAGTTGGGGGGCGGGCTCGAACTGCCTTTTCACGATGACCAGGTCGTTGCCGAATGCACTTGCCACCAGCGACGCTGCCCACTCCGAGGGGCTGTACGCCGTCAGGTTGACGCCCCGCTGGTCGCCCAATAGGCCGCCTGACCCGCCTATCGAGACGGGGTTGCCGGTCCACTCGACGGCGATTTCGATGACGTTGTCCGTCTCGTCCGACTCCATTACCAGGTCCGTTGCATCGATCACGAGTCTCAGCGAGTGCGTACCGGGAGTTAGGCGTACGGCCTGCCCGAGTCGGTCGAAGTCAGACCATGACACGAAGTGGCTCGCGCTGAGAGAGGCCTCCATGGGGAAGCGCTGAACGAGGTACTCGTCGTAGTACAGGTCCACGAAGAAGGACGCTTCGGTGTCCGTGTCTCCGAAGTTGGCGATGGCAAATGTGACGTACTGGTCGCGCCCCGTCTCTACCGGGCCTATTGCTGTCTGACCTCTGGACGGGGATATCACCAGCGGGCCGTCCCACCCCTGCGGCGTGAAGGCGGTCAGGTTCGCCCCTGGCTCGCTGCCGTCAGACCCAGACCCGGACCCGGACGAAGGGGCGTCCGGGTTTTGGGCGACCCCCACCTCGGCCTGGGGCACCCCGGAACCCTCCGTCATGGCCTCGGCTCCCGACTCCCCAAGTCCTTTGGTTGTTGGGATGCCGACAGGAGCGGGAGTTGGGCTCGGCGTGGGGCTGGGCAAGACCGAAAGCGCGAGCGGGACGGGAGTGGCCGTGGGGGTAGGCACTGCCGTGGGCGTAGGGCTGGGGGTGACGGCGAACTCCCGGGCGAACTCGTCGGCTTCGTCGAACAATTCCTGTTGAGTCCGTTGGGGCGTCGGCGAGCCATCGGCCTGCCCGTCGTCGGGAGCCGGTTTGTCGTCGGAGCAGCCAGCTAGCAGCCCTATAGCCCCGAGGGCGAACAGGGCCGTCAAGGCGATACGAGTGCGCTTACGCAAGCGCAAAGAGCCAGAAGAGCCCGAATGGATGTTCACAACCTCTAGAACGGACTGAGGGCACGCGCCGTCAGGTGTCCGCATTTATCTACAGATGTGTTGACTGTGTTTTTCCTGAGTGAGAGGATGCGTGGACCGTGAGCCCAGTAAAAAACAGGGGATTCGCATTCGACCCCAGAGCGCTAGTGGAGTTGCGAGAAGCATTGGGCCTGAACCAGGCGGCTTTGGCCCGAGAACTGGGCGTTCCTACGAACACACTATCACGCTGGGAGACCGGTGCCACCACGCCGGACGCCAACTCCCTGGCGGCGGTTCACTCGGTCGCGTCCGATCACGGCGTCGACCTCCGCTTCTTCCGCCGCGTCACCCCCTCGCCTGGATCGGTGCGTCCCGTTACCAGGCTGGCGTTCGTCTGGGACCTGGCCACGGCCGGTGTAGCCCCCGACCTCATCCCCAAAGTTTGGTCCACCATGGCTTGGTACCTGGCCGGCCGCTTCCCTGCGGCCTCACAAGAGATGCGGCTGCTTGCTCTCGACCCGTTAAACGACGAAGCCGCGCAGCCACTAGAGGCGTTGGGCTTTCGCGTGCTGCGAGATCGGCCCGGGTCCGGTTCGGCCGCCGGGGACCCAGGTTCTGGCTCGGGCACTGGGGACCTGGATCTGGGGACAGTCGTCTCCAGGGTCGCCCGTTTCGGAAGGGGTACGGCTCTGGTACTGGCCTCGGCCGACTCGGACACCGGCATCATCGACCGGGCAGAAGCCGCGGGCGCGGACGTCTATGTCTGGTCGCCGAACCCCGGCGGCCCGCTGGCCAACCGGGCAGCACTGGGGCGCCTTATCCGCTGGCACGAGCCACACGCCATGGGCTGGTACGTTCAGCGGGTCGCCGAACTAGACGGCCGCAGAACGTCCCGAGCGAGGTGGGCTCAGCTATGCAGGGCAGGTGCAGCCAATAACCCCAGGCTACTGCCTACCGGCCTGGGGCTACGCAGCAGGGGTGGCTATTGGGAAGTGCTGACCAGACTGGCCTCGATGGGCTTCATTGCCCTGAGCGCCGACCCGGACGAGCCTCGTTACTTCACCGCGACGGTGCGCGATTTAGAGCCAGCCCCAATTGCACTTGGCCCGAATAAATTAGACCCAGTTATTGGGCCGAACTAGCGAGTCAGCTGAACCGTGGCGACGTAGTCGGTAACTTCGCTGCCGTCTGCGTTGGGCAGGGGCAGCAGGTCGAGAAGCTGAATCGACAGGTTGCCAGCCATCTTCCTGGGAGGTACCGGCGCTGCGTCCTCAAGAGCGAACTCGGTCTGACCCAGGTCCAGGCCGCCTAGGAAGATGCCGACGTTGATAGCCGCACGTCCGGGGCTCTCACAGGTGGCGCCCTCGGCGCAACGGGTGTCTTCGACCAGGTTCAAGAAAGTCAGCCTCACCTTGATGACCGCTTCAACCTCTAGCAGTTCGCCCAGGGCGACCTCCAGAGGAACTCCGAAGCCCCTGTCTTCGTCACCCCTGAAGTCGCCGAGCGCGGTGGTGTCGCCCAGTTCGCCCTCTGGGGTTGGGTCCGGGTCTATTCTCGTATCGGCGACATTGTCGACGAAGTCGTCTCCGGTCCCAAGGTTCGAGGCATTGCCCGAATCTGAGGCCGAATCGGTGGTAGTGGCATCACCACCGCATGCGGCGGCAATAACCATTAACGATGCTACGAGTAGGCTGAGAGCAAATAGTGGATTTTTCATGAGTGCAATGGGAATTCTATCACTGGCGTGCAAGCAGATTGTTAGCCGGAATCTTCCTCGCTCTCAACGCCGACCCTTGGCTTCGCGCGAATAACGGTGGAAGATAGCGGCCCAAGCGCCTTTGCGCCGAGCCAGTAGGCCAGTGTGACGAGCCCGTGTGCCAGTGTGCCGAGGCTGCAAAAAGTTCAGGGAGTACATCTAAAAAGTGGCAAATAGATTGGACCAACTAGCGTGCGTCGTAACAGGCGGCGCTTCCGGAATAGGCGAAGCCGTAGCCAGGCTGTTCGCGGCCGAAGGCGCTCGCGTCCTGATAGCCGACCTGGACGAGGCGAGGGGCGAGCGAGTTGCTTCTAGCATTCGATCTGAGGGCCACGATGCCTTGTTCACTCCCGTCGACGTGGCCCAGGGCGACTCGGTCGGTCGGATGGCCGAGACAGCCATTAACAAGTTCGGCGGCCCAGACGTGCTGGTGTGCGCAGCAGGCAGGCAAGTACACACGCCCCACCTGGCAGAAGTCGAAGAGGCCGAATGGGACCTGGTCATGGACGTGAACGCCAAGGGCGTGTTCCTGTGCACCAAAGCCGTCTTGCCCGTCATGGTTGCCAAGGGCTCCGGCGTTATCGTCAACGTCTCCTCGGCTTCGGTGCTCGAAGGGGACACGTTCTCGGTGCCTTACTCGGCCAGCAAGGCCGCTGTGCAGATGCTGACGGTCATAACGTCGAGCCAGTACCTGCGCAAAGGCGTGCGGGCGAACTGCGTGCTGCCGGGGCTCATCGACACGCCCGGTTCTCAGAACGTCGAAGGCAAGCTGGGCACGTTCAACAGTTTCGTCGAGACAATCCCAGCCGGTCGGGCCGGTACGCCCGAAGACGTGGCCAACCTGGTGCTTTTTCTCGCATCGGACGACTCGTCGTTCATTTCCGGCTCGTCCTACGTAATAGACGGCGGCCGGGACGCCCGCTAAACGGCGAACACCCCACATCGAGCGTTAAGGAGAAGACTAGTGGACAAGACAATCCCGACCCGTGAGCAGGTCGATAGCTACCTGAAAGACAGACGCAACTGGGGCCGCTGGCCCGAAAACCCCGGCGCAGGGGCTATTAACCTCATTACCGCCGAAAAGCGAGTGCAGGCGGCCAGCCTGGTCAAGAGCGGCAAGCCCATCTCCCTCGCCAGGTCACTGGCGGTCGAACCCTCGCACGACAACACCAAACCAGTCGACTTCTACATGAAGCGCATGCCCTGGATAGACGGCGGCGGTGCGGCGGTCGACTACATATCGATCTTCCAGCACGGCCTGACCATCACCCACCTGGACGCGCTGTGCCACATGTGGGACAAGA
>CAVOCN010000148.1:0-4398 GCA_963694205.1 Dehalococcoidia bacterium
CTCGGCCGTCTGGCAGCTTGGCGACGCCCATGCCACTGCGGGACAGGTTCATGGGCGAAACCTCTGTCCAGACCCCCGTCGCAGAGTCCCATATTTCGGCCGTCGAAACCGTCTCTTTTTGCTGTCCCAGGCCTCCAGCAACGAGTACCCGGTCGTCGTCTAGCTCGACCATGGCGGGGGATTGGCGCTTGGCGGCCATGTCGCCGGTGAAGGTCCACTCGACCGTGGCGGGGTCGAGCAGCTCTGTCGACTCCTCGAAGTTGCCCACCTCGACGTTGCCCAGGCCCCGGCCTCGGCCGCCGACGGCGAGCACTCTGCCGTCGCTCAGCCTGATTGCCGCGAAGCGTTCCCTGCTCGCCTTCATGTCGGATGTCAGCTCGAAGTCGCCGAGTTCGGCTACCTGTTCCTCTGCGGACACCGACGTGCCATCACCGTTGGTCTCGGTCACCTGATCGGACGCAGGGGATGAGCAGGCGACGGCGAACAGGGCTGTGAACAGTGCGAGCACTAGTATTCGAATCATTTGGCACACTCCAGTCGGAGCATCGCCCGCACGATAGCACCTATCGATAACATAGCTGCCAACAGCGCCACGACCCGTTCAGGCTCAGGGCGGTAAGCAGGAGAGACAACGATATGGCAACAGCGTTCGTCGGGGCAACGGTTATTGACGGCAAAGACGGCGTGGCGCGGGACGGGCTGGCGGTCGTGATAGACGGCGAAACCATCACCAGTGTCGTCGCCGCGAGCGCTATACCCCAGAGCGCCAGTCGGGTTGACGTGACGGGTCGAACGATTATGCCCGGCGTCATCGACACGCACACTCACTTCGCCGCCTGGGCGCAGTGGTTGATTAGCCGGCAGCAAGACCGGCTCATGTACCTCGCGGCAAAGACGATCTCTGGGCTCGGACGCACACTGGCGCGAGGCGTAACCACGGCCAGGGACATGGGCGGTCTCGATGCTGGGTTCGTGCAGGCAATCGAGGACGGGATTGTGGCCGGGCCCCGGCTACAGACGGCGGTTGTCATTCTGCACCCGACCAACGGCCTTAACGACAACATTCCCGGTCTGGGCGGTCTGGTCTCACCGCAGGGCCAGATGCTGCAGCTACCGGGCTTCCCGGACCCTCATTGTGACGGCCCCATCGAGGCCCGGAAGAAAGTTCGGGAAACGCTACGGGCAGGCGCGGACCTTATAAAAATAGCGGCAACAAGCGCGACTGTAGGCCGGGTGGCGGACTGGACAGTACCGTCGTTCACCATCGAAGAAATTAAGGCGATTGTGGACGAGGCCCACGGCGTGGGCGTCGCGGTGCACAGCCACGCAATGGGTCCGGTCGGCGCTGCGCGTTCTGTGGAGGCGGGCGTCGACAGCATTGAGCACGGATCCCTCATTGACGACAGGACCATTGAAGCTATGGCCAAGAATGGTACGTGGCTGGTGCCCATGTTTTGGATTCTTAAGTTCCACGCCGAACACGACCCCACACCTGAGGCTCGGGAAAGCGCGAAGAAGCTGTTGGAAACCACAGTGGACACTTTTCGCAGGGCCCGTGCGGCCGGGGTGCGCATAGCCATGGCAAGTGACGCAGGCCCGGAGCTAGATACGGACGGCTCGGCCAGCTTCGTCGAGATGGGCTACATGGTCGATGCCGGTATGACGCCGGGTGAAGCGATAGTCGCCGCAACCCGGTCGGCTGCTGAGTGCATGCGCATCGACGACAAAGTCGGCACGCTGGAGACAGGCAAGTACGCCGACCTGCTCGTCCTCGATGGCAACCCCCTCGACGACGTGAGCGTGCTGGCCAACGAGGCACGACTGGAGATGGTCATCAAGTCGGGAGAACTCGTTGGCGGCACTCGCTTTGCCCCAATCGCCAGGGACCTGAACGAGAGCTAACCCCCAAGCCTCCCTTATCGGGCCAGCAGCTGTACAGGTTTTGCACGTGGCGCCGCCGGGTAATTAGGGCTCGTCCATACGCCTGCGTCATCTTCAAATGTGGAGGTGAACGCAATGCGAGATGTAAGTAATACGGTTTCACCCTTCGCCCTGGTAGCGGTTGCGCTGGTGGCGGTCGCCATCGGCGTTTACGGACTGGTCGCCGGTTCACTTGCCAGCTAGTTCACCGCAGCAGGTGCTTCGCTGAGGGCTGATAAGAAGGCCTGAGGTTTACCAGCCCTCCATAGCGACCTCTCGCAGGCGAATCAGCTCGTTGGGTATTGCTCCCCAGAAGTCCTGCACCAGTCCGCTGGGCCAGATGACCCGGATATTTGCCCTGTCCGCGTCGCCCAGCCCGAACACAAGCTGTGTCTCGCTTTGCCCCCCGAACTCCGGTCCGCCAGCCGGGAAGGCCACGGTCATGCGACCGTCAGGGGTGGCGACCTCCACGCGCGCGCCTATGCCGAGCAGGTTGCTGCTAATGCCCTGTAGCCGAACCCTGAGCCAGGAGTTTCTATTACCCAGGTCGTTACGGTAGAGGCGGTTGGGCCCATCGCCGTTGACCACGTAGAAGTCGAGGTCGCCGTCGTAGTCGTAGTCGGCGAACCCCACCGCCTTAGCGTCGCCCATGTCGCCCAGTCCGGACACGGCTGTCACGTCGGTAAACGTACCGTCGCCTTTGTTGCGCAAGAGCCGGTTGTGGCCCCCGTTTTGCCCGTTTCGGGCATTCACCAGCAACAGGTCCAACGCCCCGTCGTTGTCGAAATCGAAGAACCCGGCCCCAATGCCGGGACCAGGACCTGCCTCGATATTGGACTTGCTCAGGCCAGCGGTTTGCGTGACGTCGGAGAAGCTGCCCTCACCGTCGTTGCGCCAGAGTGTTCCCGCGCCATCACCGCTGAGGAACAGGTCGTGGTCGCCGTCGTTGTCGTAGTCGCCGACTATTGCCGAATTAATGTCGGCTAGTGCCTGTAGCCCAGAACCGGAAGTTACGTCCTGAAACTCCCGGCCGGGGAAGTCGTATCGCAGCAGTTGCAACGAGCCATCAGCGAAAGAGGTCAGTACGTCTTGGTACCCGTCGGCGTCGAAGTCGAGCAACAGGGCGATTGCTCCGGCGCCAGCAACTCCTGATAGGCCCGAGTCTCCAGTCACGTCTCGGAAACCTGTGTCGGGTTCATTGATAAATAGCTGTGCAGGCCCTGGGCCAGAACCAAGCACGAGCAGGTCTGAGCGCCCATTGAACAGGTCTACCCACAGCGCCTTGTTGCTGCCTGTGGCATCCAGGCCGGACCCGGCTGCGGTGTCGGCAAACGTCCCATCGCCATTGGACCGGTACAGGGCGTTTGCCCGGTCGGCGTTTACGACGTACATGTCGAGCCAGCCGTCGTTGTCGTAGTCGGCCCACGCCGCCGACACCGACGGGGAATAGCCCGGCAGGCCGGACTGCTGCGCTACGTCTGAGAAGGTGCCGTCGCCATTGTTCGCATACAAGATGTCGCCGCCGTACCTGGTCAGGTACAGGTCGGGCAGGGCGTCGTTGTTGTAGTCGCCCCAGGCCAGGCCGGTTCCGTAGCCGTCGGGGTAATCGATGCCGTCTTTGCGGACAAGGCCACCGCCTGGCACGCCAGCCGTACCGGTGGCGTCGGTGAACCAACCGCCGACAACTACGGAGACCAGGGTGGGTTCTGAGGCGTCCTCCCCGTCACTGACGACCAGTTCGACCTCGTAAACGCCTGGTATCTGAGTGAACAAGGTTGCGTTCGCCGTGTCCGCGCCCAGCAGCTTGTGATCGTCGCCTATTGGGCCGGAAACGACGCTCCACAGGAACGTAAGGGCTTCGCCCTCGGGGTCGAAGCTGGCCTCGCCGACCAATTCGACCCGGTCGCCTGCCAGCACCACGCCGACATCTGGGTTGGCGAGAGCTACGGGCCGCTCGTTTGGTGCCGCGAACGCCGCCCCGATCTGTTCGCCATCTTCCGGCTCCTGCCATGAAGGATTTTGCTCGGACCTTTCTGGTTGCCCGACCTCGACCGTAGCGACATCTTCCCAGCCGTAGCTGGTGCGCTGAACTTCGTCATCGGGCGCGGCATCAGATCCTTCGCCGTCCCGGGCGCATCCGGACACTGAGACCAGGAGCGACAGGACCAGCACAGCAAGCGCCGGCCAGGCCCATCCCCAGGTCAATTGGGGCCGCAGTTGAAGGGATTGGTGCAGGAGGTTTACGGCTCCTGCACGGTCAGCGCCTGGTTGGCATCGATGTCCCGCAGGGTCTGTACGGCGCCCGACGGCCACTCGACCACGATCGTCGTGGCGACCTCGGCATCGCCTAATCCGAAAAACAGTCCGGGGTCGTTTCCCGACAGGTAGCCAGACCCGGATTTGACTTCGGCGATCTGGCTCCATGCGCCGGTATCCAGTCGCACTCGCACACCGACGCCCCTGGCGTTGGATGTCTCG
>CAVOCN010000149.1:0-4396 GCA_963694205.1 Dehalococcoidia bacterium
ACAGGCGGGCGGCGTGGCAATAGGAAACCAGGCTGCCGAAGAGCCCGAGGTCGCCCTGACCGATGAGCCGCAAACGCCAGAGCCCGAGGCCGCCCTTGCCGAGCCGTCCCCTTCTCCAACTTCGCCTCCTGCGCTGGCGCAGGAGCCGTCAGACGACCCCGAGCCTGAACACACAGCAACGGGCTCGTGCAGCGCCGCCGGTGGCCCGACCGACAGCGGCACGGTGGCCATGCTGGTGCTGATAGTGGGCGCGGGTGCCGGGGGAAGCGCCGTTAGGCGTCGCCGCCAGCGCTAAGGGACTGCTGGGCCGAAAAAGCCCGAGGGTCGAGTGCCCCTTCTACTTGGTACGGGGGTTGAGGACGTCATTGAGGGCGTCCCCTAGCAGGTTCCAGGCCAGCACCATTACGAACGCTGCGCCCCCCGGTGCTAATAGCTGCCACGGCGTCTCTCGCAGGGTCCCGATATTTCCGGCTCCCAACAACATAGTGCCAAGGCTGGGACGCGGCGGTTGAATGCCAAGCCCCAGCCAGCTAAGCACTATCTCGGTACCTGTGAGCGCCCCCATGCCCATAGTCACCGTGACGACGATGATGCTTATGGAGTTGGGCAGCAGATGAATGAAGAGAATGCGCTTGGTGGAAGCGCCAATCGCCTTGGCCGCCTCCACGTGGTCCGTCTCCCTCAATGACAGAATTTGGCCCCGCACCAGCCGGGCCATGCCCACCCAGCCGAACGCGACCAGGGCTATAGAGACCACCAGATAGTCCACCACGCCGGTGCGTACGAGGCCGTCGAGTGCGGTGTTGTCTTCCAACCAGCGCGCACCGTCCAAAATTCTTGGCCGGAGAGTTGCGGCGAGAATAATGACCAGCAGTATGTCCGGGAACGAGGCGAACACCTCGCCGATGCGCATAATCACCGCGTCCACTTTGCCACCCAGGTAGCCAGAAACCAGGCCCAGTGTAATGCCCAGAAAGACGCCTCCTGTGAGCATGGCGACCATGGTCAGGATGACCGTGTTCTGAATGCCCCACAGCGTGCGGGTGAGCACGTCACGGCCCAGCCGGTCGGTGCCCGCCCAGTGGTCGACGCTGGGTCCTTCCAAAATGTCTGAATAGTTCTGGTCGGTGTAGCCGTAGGGGCTCAGCCATTCGGCGAAGATGCCGCCCGTGTAAACGACGACCAGCGCGACGATCATTGCTATCGCTATCTTCTTGCGCAGGAGCCTTCGAAACGCCCGGGACAGGTGGCTCGCACCCGCTCCGGAGCCGAGGCGGTCGTCGGTCTTTTTGGGCTTTTTGGTTTTGGAAAAAGTGGCCAATGTCGCCCGTTAAGTGATCCGAATACGGGGGTCGATAAAGGCGTACGAGATGTCGGCCAGCAAATTGGCGAGTACGAACGCCCCCGCTCCCACCAGTGTTATGGCCATGATGACCGGGTAGTCCCGGTCGAAAATGGACTCAACGGCGAATCGTCCTATCCCCGGTATGCCGATGATGGTCTCGGCGATGAACGCACCGCCGATTAGCCCGGCCACCGAGAACGCCAAAATGGTGACGATAGGCAGCATCGCGTTCTGGAAAACATGGCGCGAACTGACCGACCACTCCGACAGCCCCTTGGCCCGGGCCGTGCGGATGAAGTCCTGTCCCAGCACGTCCAGTGTGCTGGCTCGCATGAGCCGCGTCATACCGGCGATTCCAGGTAAGCCGAGTATGAGAGCGGGCACTATGATGCGGGTGTCGAAAAAGCCGCCCCAACCGGAGCACGGCACCCACCCCAACTTCAAACAGCCGACCCATAAGAGGCCGGGCGCGGTCACCATTATGGGCACCGACATTACAAACAGAGCGACGGCCACCGCCGTCGGGTCTATCCAACTCCCCTGTCGTGTGGCTAAGAAGAAACCCAACGGAAGCCCCACGCCGACGCTGATGATGAGCGCGGCTAAAGCAAGCTGGGCAGAGACCCACATTTTGGGGGCGATTAGCTCGCGCACGGGCCGTCCCCGGAAGCGCAGGCTCTCCCCGAAGTCACCGCGAATGAAGCCCCACATGTAGTCCCCGTATTGGACGAGGACGGGGCGATTGAGCCCGAGTTGTTCCCGCAGCCGGTCCGCGGTCTCCTCGTCGTATCGCGCGCCTAGCTGAACGACGACAGGGTCACCGGGGCCAAAAGTCCCGAGGGTGAAGGTCACGGCGGAGACGGCGAACAGCAGTATGGGCAACCACAACAGCCGACGTACGATGTATATCCACATAGTTACAAAAGCCGCGGGCAGCTTACGCGAGCGTCACCCACCACGCAAAGCGCCCCGGCCGTCTGGCCGGGGCGTTTGATCACTTTTCGATACGTACCTGCGTCAGCTTGGGGACGATCATCGGAGTAAGCCGGTAGCCCTTTACGTGAGGCTTAATGAGCACGTGCCGTTCGCCCTGGAACCACAGAGGTACCCAGGCGGCGTCTCCTACGATGAGCCGCTCGGCATCCCGGTATAGCGCCACCCGTTTGACGGCGTCGGGCTCTACCCGCGCCTCTTCGAGAAGGGCGTCCACCTCGGCGTTGGAAAAGCCGCCGTGGTTCAGGCTGCTATTTGAGTGGAACAGGATGTCCAGGAAGTCCTGCGGGTCCGGGTAGTCGGCCTCCCAGCCCAGCCCGGCAAACGCCTGGAACTTCTGCTTGTTGAGGTCTTCCAGGTAGGTCGCCCACTCGACCTGCTGAATCTCCACCTCGACGCCCAGCACCTGGTGCCACATCTCCAAAATGACCTCCAGGTCGAGCCCGATGGTGCCGCCCCGGCCAGGTACTGTCACGACTATTCGAGGGCGCGTTGCCGGGTCGGCGTACTGGGAGTCTTGCAACAGTTGCAGGGCGCGGTCGGGGTCGTATTTCAGACCTTCCAACTCGGGGTTGTAGCCGGGGAAGCCCGGCGGCAGAATGCCGTATGCAGGCGTGACTAGCTGCGACAGCACCTCGTTGGCGATCAGCTCCTTGTCGATGGCATGATTCAGCGCCATGCGGAAATTCACGTCGTCGAAGGGCGCCATCTGGGCGTTAAACCCTATGTAGGAAATGTTGAAGTTGGGCGGTGCGACGACGAGTTCACTGTTAAGCGGCTCATTGGGGTCTAGGACCCTTTCAAGGTCGAACAGGCCCACGCCGGTGAGGTCAATTTCATCGTTCTCGTACATGGCCATCTGCTGGCCACCGGCGAGGTTCATGACGATGGTGTCCACGCCGTTGCCGCCGCGAGAGTACCCCTCGAAGCGCTCCAGCACGATGCGCTCACCAATCCGGTACTCCTTCAGAGAGAAGGGCCCGGTTCCATTGGGGTTATCCGTCCAGGTAGACCCGCCCGCCTCAACGTTCTCACGGTCCAGGACGTAGGCGGTCGAGTAGGTGAGCTTGGCCAGGAAGTAGGCTTTAGGAGCGTCGATAGTGAACTGGAGGGTGCGCTCGTCGATGACCTGGATACCAGCGATCTCGGTGGTCCGGCCCTCAAGAACATCGTCGATACCGACCAGGTCGTTGAGGTACGTGTCGGCCACCGGCGATGCGGTGCGGGGGTTGGCCGCCCGCTCGATTGACCACTTGAAGTCCTGGGCGGTCACGGCCTTGCCGTCGTGGAAGGTAGCGTCCGCCCGGATGGTGAAGGTGTAAACCGTGCCGTCTGGGCTAATTTCCCAACTCTCGGCCAGGTCGGGCACCAGCTGCAAGTCTGTGCTCAGCGCCACCAGGCCGCTAAAGAGTTCGACCACCACACCAGAGGAGGTGGTGTCGGTCACCAGCGCCGGGTCGAGAGTGGGCGGGTCCGACCAGACTCTCCTGAAAACCCCACCCGACGGGGCTTCGGTAATAGCGTCTGAGACGATCTCTTTGGACGTCTCGACCTCGGTCGTTGCCTGAGACGTGGACTCTTCTGTGCCCTGGGTCTCCTGCGACTGAGCGACCTCCGAGTCACTCAGGATCGGCGTCGGGTCGACGATGGCGACGTCCCCCGAGTCGCCACCGCAGGCGGCAGCGGCTATGGCTACGAGTGTTAGTGCGACGAACGCGAACTTCTTCATGGGCTCTCCCAGCGTGGGCCGTTCGGGGCCCGGCTAAATTAAGTTACTGGCTCTAAGATGTTAAACGCCCGCGATCGGGTGATAGATTCGTTGTGTTGCTAACTGGCGGCGCCGACAGTGGACGTCAAATAGGAGCGTATGAACGTGTCCAGGTCGCCGTCCAGCACTTTCTCGGCGTCAGATGTTTCATGCCCCGTACGATGGTCTTTAACCATTTTGTAGGGGTGCAAAACGTAGCTTCTAATCTGGTTGCCCCACTCGGCCGAGACGTGGTCGCCCTTTATGTCGGCCAGTTCCTTGTCGCGCTTTTTTCGCTCCAACTCGGCCAG
>CAVOCN010000150.1:0-4384 GCA_963694205.1 Dehalococcoidia bacterium
ACCGGCGCGCGGCCGACTACGTCCCCAAACACTAGTTGGCCGATAGCGGCTCGAAGACCGATCAGGCCGGGGCAAGCTCCAGGTCGGCCAGCCGGGGCATAACGTCCTCGGCGAGTAGCGTCATCGAGCGCAGCCACTTGTCTCGCGGGTCCCACTCGTGGGAATAGGCCAGCATGACCCCGAAGCCGCCAATGCCGTCGTGCAGCGCCCGTATCTTGCTTGCCACCTCTTCAGGGCTGCCGACTATCCACAGGTTGTCCATCATGTAGTCAAGGTCGATGTCGTCTTCCTCAACAGAGGCGTCCATCTTCATTAGTTTGAGGAACCCGAACTTGTTCATCACCGGCCTGTAGTAGTCCTCAAAATCGCGCCGCATCACGCCCGTTCGGACAATCTCCCTGGCCTCCTCGGTCGTGTCGGCGACGAACACATCCCGGCAGATGCGCCACTTCGTCCGGTCAGGCGTATGCCCGGCCCCGCGCGCGGCCCTGGCGTAGACCTCCCACTGAGACTTGAGCGTCCTGGGCGGCACGAAGTTAATCGACAGGGGCATCCAATTGCGCTCTCCCGCCATTACCAGCGTGTCCGACTTGGACGACAGACCGGCCGCTGCGATGGGCGGATGCGGCAACTGGTACGGCTTCATGTACACAGAAAAGTCCAGGTCCTCCATGGGCTCGGGCATCGTGAACTTCCAGAACTTATTCTCGTAAGTGCCTGGCTCAAGGCCGTCCCATATCCTCAGCACCATCTCCAGCGTTTCCCGCGTCAATTCACGCTGCTCATCGGTGGAAGGGTCAATACCGAAAACAGTGAAGTCCAGGGGCGTCGACCCGGAACCGATGCCCCACATAAAGCGCCCCTTCGCCTGGTGGTCGAGCTGGGCAATACGGTGGGCGAGGTGGAACGGGTTGTGGTTCGGCACGCACGTCACGCCCGTGCCGTACTTCATCTGCTTTGTCATACCCAGCGCCTGGGCAATAAACAGCTCCGGCGACGGGATGTTCTCCCACGGGGCCGTGAAGTGTTCGGCAATCCAAGTTTCAACATAGCCCAGCTTGTCGAGGACGACCATCTGGTCAAGGTCATCGTGGATGTTCTGGGTGTAGTCGCTGCTCGGGTGATGCAGCGGATCGACAAAGTAGCCTAGTTCCATTCGGGTTTCCCTCGTAATCGATATTGAATTTCTGTTTCGCCCGTCCCCCTTACAGAGGGACTGCACAGAGGGACTGCGGCGGCGAGTGTAACCCCCCGGTGGCCCGCACACAAAGCGCGGAGCCTCATCGCCCCCAAAAGGGACGGACTTGGCTCAACCGGCGGTGCTCAAGTGACTGGCACGGGTGCCTGCTCGCCGGTAACCCTCTTTTGCCGGATTCCCGTCAGGCGATCAAAAGTCGAAGGCTTGTCCGGCGAGCTTGAAAACTACGGTAACGCTACCGTTCTCCGATTTCCGGAAATAGGATTTCTCTAACTTCAGGTTCATTCACTTCACCGCCGGCGCAATGGTAACGCTATCGTCTCTATCATTCGAACCTAATCGTGTCACTATCCGATAGAGCGAGGTAACCAGTCGCGACCCCGCCAGGACGGAGGGATGGCGCAGGAACAAACCCGATCGTTCGAGGCTGTGGTTCGTTCCTGAAGCGACTCCTACAGAAACGTCTCCTGACACGAAGGGGAAAGTCGCGCAGACGGCAGGTAAAACCTCTCTACGGGGCGAATGCAGCCGTTTCGAGGCTTTTTAGGTGGCGTTTGACCACGTGTTTTTTTACGCATACACGAGGCATCAGGTGGCGCGTCTCGCCAGGTGATGCCTCTTCGCGTTTATCGGTGTAGTGCTACCGGGTTGCCTGCGGGTCTTTACGGGAAACCACCGGGGTAACGGTGCAGGTTTTCTGTGGGTGTGCATAGCTAAGACACAGTGCCGTCCCGGCTTAACCAGTAGGGTGAAATGTCCCACACTCGGATGCCGCTAAAGGCCGCCCCTGGCCCCGGTTGCTCCCAACATCACTCCCGAAGGTGGTCGGTGAAGCCACCAAAAGAAACGGCCCGCACCAAGCGAGCCGTCTAAAGACGAGAGGGAAAAACGGAGCCCCGGAGCGGATTCGAACCGCTAACCTGCTGATTACAAATCAGCTGCGCTGCCAATTGCGCCACCGGGGCCCTGCATCAACTAGGGTACATCGTTCACCCGGTGGCTTTCGACCGTTATGGGGTCAGACCTTCCCGGTTAACCAGTTGGCTAAGTTATCCAGATGGGCCGCCGGGCTCAATAGAGCGCCTTGCGGCTTGGCGGGCCGCCGCCAGTACCTCGCGCAGCGGCACGCGCTTTTCCAGCGCAATCCTCCTGGCAACCTCGTACTCGGGCGAAGCGTCGATGGCCACACCGACCAGCTTCTTCACCTTGACCGGCACCGGGCCAAACCGCGTCTGCACGATAACCTGCTCCCGCCCCGCTTCGTGCCTGCGCACACGAGACGACCGGACGCCCAGCGTCGTCGTCTCTCGCATTATCAGGTCGGCAGCCCGGCCCTCAAGCGCCGGGGTGACCAGCGCCGAAAGCACCTGCCCCATGCGGCCCTTCTTCATCTGAGCCTGCGCCAACCATGCATCCTTCGCCCCAAGCGCCAGCAGCCGCTCGATGGCGTACGCCAGCACCTGTGGGCTCTCGTCGTCTATGTTCGTCTCCAACAGCACCAGCGACGACCTGCCGGTCGTCTCAGACCCAATCCACAGCCCCAGCGCATTGGGGTACGCAGCCGGGTCACGGGTGCCAAGTCCGTAGCCAGACACATCGACCGTCATTTCCGGTTGCTCAAAAGTGGCCAGTCCGGTCAGCAGCGCCGCACCGGTGGGCGTCACCATCTCGCCAGCGTCCTGAACGCCCCCAGGCGGCGGAGCTATAGGCGCGCCCGCGCTCGTCAGCAGCGCCAGCGTTGCCGGTGCGGGGACGGGGGTCGCGCCGTGCGCCGTCCGCACCACGCCGGAGCCCGTCGGAATCGCCGAGCTATAAACCGCCTCGACCCCCAGCTCAGAAAGCCCGGCAACGGCGCAGGTAACGTCAACGACCGTGTCCAGGCTTCCCAGTTCGTGCAGATGCACCTCTTCCGGTTCGACGCCGTGGACTTCGGCCTCAGCCCGGCCCAGCCGATTAAAAATCCCCGTGGCCGACGCCACTACCGGGCCAGGCAGACCGGAGCGCTGAACCATCTCGACGAAGTCGGCAATCGAGTGGCGGCGCTCATCGTCTCTCTCTACCAAGACCCTCACGTGAGTACCGGACACAGCGCCTCTAGTGCCGGGCGCAGCGCTCAGTTCAACCCCCTCGATACCCAGCGCCGAGACGACCGAACGCAGGATGTCGATAGGCAGCCCGCAGTCAACGAGCGACCCGAGAACCATGTCCCCGCTGGCCCCACCCACACATTGGAAGTACCCGACTCGTTGCAACATCAATTCAGTATTTCAGATCGCCTGTCTGCGCGCTGAGGTTTCTGGTCATCCGCAAGATAGTCGAGTAAATAAAAGAGGCCCCGCCGTTGCGGAGCCTCAAAAGTGCCGTTTAATCTGGTCGCTGCGGTCAGGCCGAGACCACAGGTACCGGCGACTGCGACTCCACCCGAAGCCCACCATCACCGTCGCCATCAATGTCCTCGACATCGACCACCGCGGTGTCGCCAGGGCCGAGTTCGCCAGCAAGAATTGCGTCGGACAGCTTGTCCTCGACATGGTCTTGAATGACCCGGCGCAGCGGGCGAGCGCCGAACATCGGGTCGAAGCCCGTGTCCACGAGCCACGTCTTGGCCTTGTCGCTGACCTCCAGGCTAATGCCCTTTTGCAGCAACTCACCGGCAACATCGAACAGCATCAGGTCAACGATCTGAGTCATCTGCGGTCGGGTCAGCGAGTGGAACACCAACTGCCCGTCCACACGGTTGAGGAACTCAGGCCTGAAGAAGCGCTTCACCTCGTCTAGCACGTTGCCCTTCATCCGCTCGTATCGACGGTCCTCTTCCTCTTCTCCGTCGCCTTTGACCGAGAAGCCAATGGACTTATCCATGCGGATGAGGTCCGAGCCGATGTTAGATGTCATCACAATAATCGTGTTGCGGAAGTCCACTCGCCGCCCCTTCGCATCGGTCAGGTGACCGTCGTCGAAGATCTGCAGCAAAATGTTGAACACCTCGGGGTGCGCCTTCTCAATTTCGTCGAGGAGGATGACGCTGTACGACTTACGACGCACGGCCTCTGTGAGCTGTCCGCCCTCGTCATAGCCAACGTAGCCCGGAGGTGCACCAACCAGGCGGGCGACCGCATGGCGCTCCATGAACTCCGACATGTCTACTCTGACAACTGCCTCTTCGGAGCCGAAAAGGAACTCTGC
>CAVOCN010000151.1:0-4351 GCA_963694205.1 Dehalococcoidia bacterium
ATCCACGCGTCTTGCAGGCGGCGGGTGATCGGGCCGGGCATTTCGGCGCCGATTCCCAGGCCGTTGATGGTCGCAACCGGAACCATGCAAAAGCGAGTAGAACTGACGAAGGCTTCATCGGCAGAGTAGATGTCGCCTGCCGTATAGTCGCCCTCGTCTACTTGTACACCGATGCGTTCGGCGAGTTCGAGCACCGTCTTCATGCTCACGCCGGGCAATACGTTGGACCGGTCGGGCAGTTTGATTCGGTCGTCTTTGACGAACATGAAGTTGCCGCCCTGGCACTCTGTAATGTTGCCTTCAGCGTCGCTCATGAGCGGGTAGCTTTGCTGCCGCTTGGATATGGCGGCCGGGGGCACGGCGTAGGTGACCGGGGTGGTCACTCGGACGCCGTAGCCGTAGCTCAGTGCGAAAGGCGCAAAGTCGAGGAACTGGCAATAGATTGCGATGTTGACCGAGCCTTCGCCGCCGTTTGGGTCGCCGTCTTCAGTACTGGCTTCGACATTGGGCGAGACGCTCACGACCTGGGTCACGAGGAAGTCCTGGCCGGGCTCCAGAAACGGGACGTTGCGTTCCATAAGCTGCGTGGTGAGTTCTGCCATTTGATCTTGAGCCATCCCGGGGTCGAGGCCGGAGTGCTCGAGCCCTCGATAGAGGCGGGCAAGGTGGTCTTGCAGCCGGTACAACGCACCCCCAAAAGTGCGCTCGACGTCGTAGAAGCCCCCTGCGGACTCCAGCCCCGCCGCCTTCATGGCCTCGGCCGCCTCGCCCAAAGGCATGACGTCGCCGTTGAAGTAGGCGGTGAGGCCAACGTTCATGCTTTTGGGGACTTTTCCAGTCATTCGTTGTTGCTGGCCGCGCCTTAGAGGCTTGCGAGCACGTCCCGAGTCGTGGTGCCGATGTCGGCGGGCGTCGGAATGGTGATGGCTCCTGCCAATTCCAGTGCCTTGACCTTCTCTGACGCGAGGCCCGCGCTGCCGGTGATGATGGCACCGGCGTGGCCCATGCGCCGCCCAGGAGGGGCGCTTCGCCCGACGATGAGCGCGGCGACGGGCTTTGACACTTCGGATTTGATGTACTCGGCCGCTTCCTGCTCTTTGGTGCCGCCAATTTCGCCGATGAGCACGATAGCGTCTGTTTCCGGGTCGTCTTGAAACATGCGCAGCATTTCAACGAAGCCGGAGCCGCTCACCGGGTCGCCGCCGATGCCCACGCAGGTGGACTGGCCGATGCCCATGGGCGTTAGCTGCCCCACGGCCTCGTATGTCAGGGTCCCGCTGCGCGAGACCACGCCCACCCTACCGGGGGCGTAGACGTGGCCGGGCATTATGCCCACCTTCGCCTTTCCGCCGGGCGAGATGACGCCGGGACAATTGGGGCCAACGAGGGTCGAGGAGGAACGCTTGACGTAGTCCACGACCTTGACCGAGTCCAACACAGGAATGCCCTCGGTTATGCAGATGACGGTTTCGATGCCGCCGTCGACGGCCTCTACTATCGCGTCGGCGGCGAAGGCCGGGGGCACGAAGATTAGGGACGTGTTTGCACCGGTCTCTTGGACCGCCTGGCGTACCGTGTCAAAAACCGGTACCGAGCCTTCGAACGTCTGGCCGCCGCGACCGGGAGTGACCCCGGCGACGACGTTGGTGCCGTACTCCATGCAGCGAGCCGTGTGAAAGCTGCCTTCTCGGCCAGTTATGCCTTGCACTAATAGCTTGGTGTTTTTTCCAACGAGGATAGACATAGGGTTAGGCCATTTCTCGGATTGCGGCGGTGGCGCCAGCGAAGTCGTCGACCAGCGTTACGTTCAGGTCGGACGCATCGAGGATGTCCCGGCCTTCCTGTGCGTTGGTCCCCAGCATTCGCACGGCCATAGGAGGCATCGGGGTCTCGGACCGCTCCGCCGCCAGCAGGACACCCCGGGCGACCACGTCGCACCGGAGAATTCCGCCGAATATGTTTATGAGTACCCGTTTGACGCCGGGGTCGGACATGAGAATGATCACGGCTTGGGCGACCTTCTCTTCGTCCGCTCCTCCACCAACGTCGAGGAAGTTGGCCGGAGCGGCGTCGGCGGCAACGGTCACGTCCATGGTCGCCATGGCCAGGCCTGCGCCGTTGACCAGGCAGCCGACGTCGCCGTCGAGCTTGACGTAGCTCATGCCGTGCTCCCGTGCGGTCACCTCAATGGGCGGGTCCTGCGCCGGGTCGTACATGTCGGCGAGGTCCCGGTGCCGAAACAGCGCGTCGTCGTCGATGGTTATTTTGGCGTCTGCCGCAATGACGGAGCCGTCACCGGTGATGACCAGCGGGTTGATCTCGGCGAGGGAGCAGTCGTTGCCCGTAAAAGCTCTCTGTAACGAGGCGACCACCTTGGAGAAGGCCTTCAACGAGTCGCCAGTCAAGCCAAGACCGGCTGCGAGCTTGCGTGACTGGTAGGGCATTAGGCCGAGAGCCGGGTCGATGGGCTCGCGAAGGATCTTGTCGGGGGTCTCTTCGGCGACCTTTTCGATGTCCATGCCGCCCGCCTCGGAGGCCATAACGATGGGGAGGCCCATGCCGCCGTCCACCAGCATGGCCAGGTACAGTTCCCGGGCGATGTCGATGGCCTCTTCGACAAGCACGCTGCCCACCGGCACGCCCTCTTTACCCGTTTGGGGGGTGACCAGCTGACTGCCGAGGAGTGCGCTGGCAACTTGGGCCGCCTCATCGGGGCTGGCAACGAGCTTTACGCCGCCGCCCTTGCCTCGTCCGCCAGCGTGGACCTGTGCTTTCACCACGACTCTGCCGCCCAGTTCGGTCGCGCGCTCGCGCGCCTCGTCTACTGTGTGTGCTACACCGCCCCTAGGAATCGGTACACCCGCGCGGGCGAGCATCTCTTTAGCCTGGTACTCGTGAAGTTTCATTTAGTGAGTTTCGCCTGTACGGGCGCTTAACGCCAGATATTTTCGTTTGCCAGTTTGGTTCTGCGGAGGGGGTGGGATTCGAACCCACGTACCCTTGCGGGATTCCTGTTTTCAAGACAGGCGCCATAGTCCACTCGGCCACCCCTCCCCACAATTCCATATCTTAGTGCACGGCCCAAAGAGCGCCAATTATTCTGCAACACAAAACGTCTGGTCGAGTAGCATGAAGATCCGCCTTGACACCGTTTTTTCGCCAGCGTTACACTCGGTTGCAGCCCTACTGGCACTAGCCCGTTAGCGGCTACGTAGACTGCCAGACACTAGACCACAAGCAAGGTCAGAAAATGGGCCCGATGACCAGGCCAATAACGCCAATAACAAGGAGGGTGCTAACCGTATGACCGATTCCCCGCAGCAACAAGCCCCCGCCTTGCACCAGTCGCTCGCAGGGTTTGGCGCTGCACGTTACTCCGGCACAGATAGCCTCGACGGCCTGGAGTCGGTCCTCACGGCCATCGCCGAGGGTGCCCGGCGACTGGAATCACAGATCCGCGGAGCCGCACTGGTGGGCGTTCTCGGCAGCACCGGTGAGACCAATGTGCAGGGCGAGATCGTCCAACGCCTGGACGCCGCAAGCTCCGACACGTTCGTCGAGGTGCTCAGCGAATCTGGCCGGGTGGCCATAGTGGGCTGCGAGGAAATAGAGGCGCCGGTCATCGTCGGCGACTCCCCCGAACACGGCTACATGGTTTTGATGGACCCGCTGGACGGCTCGTCAAACATCGATGTGGCGGTCAGCATCGGCTCGATTTTTGGCATCTGGAAGCGAGACCCCAATGCGCCCGTGACGCCCGACTCGCTGCTGCGGCCCGGCAACGAGCAGGTGGCTGCGGCCTATGTCGTGTACGGCTCCAGCACGGTGCTCACGGTAGCGACCGAAGGCAGAGTGGACGGGTTCACGCTAGAGCCGACTGGCGGCGACCGGGCTGGCGGTGAATTCCGGTTGACCAGCTCCGACATGAACATTCCGGCGAAAGCCCCCTACTACAGCGTCAACGACGGCAACACCGCTCGTTGGGAACCCGGCATAGTTAAGGCCGTGGACGACCTGCGACCGGGGCGCTCGCAGCGATACATCGGCTCGCTGGTGGCGGACTTCCACCGGAACTTGCTAAAAGGCGGGATATTCCTGTACACAGCGGACAGTAAGAACGTAGACGGTCGCCTGCGGTTAATGTACGAGGCCAACCCCCTCGGCTACATAGCCGAGCAGGCCGGTGGTGCGGTGTCGGACGGCAAGATGCGCGTCCTGGACATAGTCCCGGATCGCCTGCACCAACGCACGCCGCTCATTGTTGGCGACAGAGCGCTGGTAGAGCAGTCAGTCGCCACAATACAAGGCGCGTAACCAAAATTTCAGTCCGGCCACGAGCCGGAAAGTTGGC
>CAVOCN010000152.1:0-4295 GCA_963694205.1 Dehalococcoidia bacterium
GGGCTGGTAGTAGTCGTAGTAGCTGACGAAGTATTCGACAGCATTGTTCGGAAAGAAATCTTTGAACTCAGTCGCTAGCTGGGCCGCGAGGGTCTTGTTATGGGCGAGGACGAGCGTGGGGCGCTGCACCTTCTCGATGATGTTGGCCATCGTGAAGGTTTTGCCGCTACCGGTAACGCCGAGAAGGGTCTGGTGGCGCAGGGCTTCGTCCAGGCCTGCGGTGAGGGCTTTGATGGCTTCGGGCTGGTCGCCCGTGGGTTTGAAGTCGGAGACTATTTCGAAGTCGGGCATTGGTCGTGCAATTGTACGCGCACACGGGAGTTGACTTTTCGGACCCCTATCTCACTATGCTCGATTTATGGGCACAAGAGGACTGACACCGAAACAGCAGGGGTTCGTGCGGGAGTATCTGCGTGACACGAACACCACGCAGGCCGCTATTCGGGCTGGCTATAGCGTGAAGTCGGCGCACCGGTACGCGCATGTCTTGCGACACAGAACGGCGATTGCGGCGGCGATTCAGCACGCTCAGAACGCGCTGGCGGCGGCGGTCGGCATTGAGGCGACGGATGTGGTGCGAGAACTGGCGAGTGTCGCCTTCGCCCCGGTCACGGATGGCGGGCCTGTGCGCTACGCCGACAAGCTGCGGGCGCTGGCGCTGCTGGGGCGACACCTGGGGATGTTTGGGGGTCGGGACGGGGCCGCCGACCCGGACCTGGCGACTCGTGTGGAGATTGTCATTCAGCGCTAGTTACCGGCTAGCCGGTCTAGCGCGGCGCGGACTCGTTCTTCGGTGGTGGTGCCGGAGTCGGGGGTGAGGGAGGCGACGGCTTCTCGGGCTTCGATGAGGGAGTAGCCCAGCGCTGTAAGCGCTTCTAATACTTCTGCGGCACCGATGCTCTGACCGGAGATTTCCCACTCGGGGCTGAGCTGGCCTTTGAGCTCTAACACGATGCGACCGGCGGTCTTTTTGCCGACGCCGGGGACGCGGCTGAACCCGACGACGTCTTCGGCGGCGACGGCGGCGGCGAGGTCTTCAGGCGAGAACATGGACAGGACGCTGAGGGCCAGCTTGGGGCCGACGCCGTTGATGCCGATGAGCGACTCGAAGCTGCGCTTGGAGTCTTCGGATGGGAAGCCGTAGAGAGTGAGGCTGTCTTCTCGCACCTGCAATGAGGTGAACAAGCGCACCGGGTCGCCGGGTGCGCCTACCCGGTCGACGGTGGAGGTGGTGATGTTGACGCGGACGGATACCGCGCCGAGGTCGACGTCTACCCAGTCGGTGCCGACTCTGACGACTGTGCCGTTTACACCGGTGATCATGTTGCTTTCTCGCTGTTCAAGAGGTTGATAAGGCCGTCAGTCCAAGATGATGAGCTGGTTGGCCCGGCTGGCGTTGACGTGGCATAGCGCGACGGCCAGCGCGTCGGCAGCGTCGGAGGAGCCGGGCGGCTCTTCCATTTGCAGCACGATCTGGACCATTTCGCGCACCTGCTCTTTGGAGCTTCCGCCGTGGTCGGTTACGGCCTGCTTTACCTGGGATGGTGAGTAGGTGGAGACGGGCAGGCCCCTCCTCGCCGCCACTACCATGGCCACGGCTTGTGCCTGGCCGACGGCGAGGGCGGAGCGGATGTTTTTGCCAGCGAAGGGCTGCTCGATGGCGACGGCGTCGGGCAGCCACTCAGCCATTAGCGCGTCGAGCGCGTCGAAGATTTTCGCGAGCCGGTCTGCCAGTGCCAGTTTGGATGGCGGGCTCAGGGTTGTGGACGCGATGTGGGTGGCTTCGTCGTCTGCGAGGTCGACCAGGCCGACGCCCATGTGGATGGTGCCGGGATCAACGCCCAATATTCTCACGGAGATTCGTTTCCGTACTCTTCTAAGACGTCGTCGGGGAAGTCGCCGTTGGAGTAGACGCGCTGGACGTCTTCGAGGTCTTCAAGGTTGTCGAGCAGCCGGAGTGTCTGTTTGGCCGTCTTGGCGTTTAGCTGCACGGTGTTGTTGGGCATCATCGAAAGCTCGGAGGAGCGGATGACGGCGTCGTGCTCGGACAGGGTGCGCCTGATGGCTTCGAGAGATTCGATGGGGGAGTAGACGAGGAGGGTGGCGTCGTCGGCCTCGAAGTCGTCGGCGCCCGCGTCGATGGCGACCATGGCCAGGTCTTCGGCTGTCTCTGCGTCGGTTTCTGCAACCAGTACGCCGCGCTGGGCGAATTGCCAGGCGACGGCGCCGACTTCTGCCAGGTTGCCACCCGCTTTTGTGAAGGTGGAACGTACGTCTGAAGCCGTGCGGTTGCGGTTGTCGGTCAACGCTTCGAGCAAGATGGCGGTGCCGCCGGGGCCGTAGCCTTCGTACAGGACCTCTGCCATCTGGGTGCCTTCAGAGCTTTCACCGGTGCCTTTTTTGATGGCGCGGGTGATGGTGTCGGCGGGCATGTTGACGTCTTTACCCCGCTGGATGGCCATGCGGAGCTTGAAATTGGTGTCGGGATCGCCGCCGCCCTGACGGGCCACGACGATGATTTCCTTTGCCAATTTGGTGAATACCTTGCCCCGGCGATTATCGGTAATGGCCTTGGCATGTTTTATGGACGACCACTTGGAATGGCCCGACATATCGCTACTCCAGTCTTATGTGTGAGTGCGGATCTGTGATATCTGGCCGATCACGCCAGTTACGTTTCTGGGGCCGATCATAACCTGTCCGGCCACTGGCCTGCTCCCTGTCATGGGCTCGCAGGCATGGGCCCGCAGCCCGTCAAAGGCCTGCTGCCCGTCAAAGCCCTGCTGGAGGATCGACGACTATGCGGCCACCACCAACGTCGACTTGCTTTACAACGTCGCTGATGGCGGGAACGAGCAACTCGCTGCCGTCGGGGCGCTCGATGAGGTAGACGTCGTTGGCGCCGGTTTCAAGGATGCGGGTTATGGTGCCGAGTTTTTCGCCCAAAGGGGTTTCGGCGGCGAGCCCGATGAGCTGGAACTGGTAGTAGGAGCCGTCGGGTTGGACGGGTAACTCGGTGGCCGGGACCGTTAGCTCGGCCCCTTGTAGGGCGTGCGCGGCACCGAGGCTTGAGACGGTGGTGAACTGCACGACGAAGTGACCCTTTTGCTTGCGTGCCATCTCGACGACGAGGGGTGTCTTCCCGGCGTAAACGCGGGTGCCGGGTACAAAACGGTCGGATGACCGGGAGTAAGAGGAGACTTTGAGGCCGCCACGAACGCCCCACGGGCCGAGGATGCGCCCGACGGCGATGGGTGGCTCAACTGCGCTCATGACGCAGCGAAGGGAACGGTGAATTGCAAAAGCGATGAGGCGATAAGCCGAAGAAGCCCTGACGAGCGCGCCGCGCGCGGAGAACTAGACTATTTCTAGGACGGCGCGGGTGCCGCGCTTGATGGCGGCGACGCGGAGGACGGTGCGGATGGACTGCGCCACCCTGCCCTGACGGCCGATGACTTTGCCCTTGTCGTCGGGGGAGACTTCGAGCCTGATAAGGAGTCGGCCGCCCTGGCCTTCGTCCTGTTCAGTCACGCGCACCTCGTCTGGCTTGGAGGCGATTGCCCGCACTATGTATTCGACCAACTCTTTCATGGTCCGCTCCCGGCGCTTTATTCGGCGGCTTCGGGCGACGACTCGGCCGCCGCAGCCTGTTGGGATTCTTGGGTCTTGAACAGGCGCTGGACGGAGTCGGTGGGCTGGGCGCCCTTGCCGATCCATTCGTTGGCCCGTTCGCGGTCCAATACTATTGTGGGCGGGTCGGTCCGGGGGTTGTAATGACCGAGCTGCTCAACGAAGGAACCGTCCCGGGCGGCCGCGGCGTCTGCCACGACTATCCTGTAGGAAGGTTTTTTCTTTGCGCCCACGCGCCTAAGCCGAATCTTCAGCAATCGCTTCTCCGAATTGGTGCCCTGAATCTCTGGAGCCAGTAGGGTTTCTGGAAACAGATGTCCGGGCACACAGGTGTGATGTTGGGATGTGATCCCCGGTCGGGCCGGTACCTTTAGGTACGGGCCTTCGAACACTCAGTCTAGCGTTCACGGAAATCTGCTGTCAACGGCTAAACGGAGGGCTGGACGGCCATTTGGACGGGTGAAGGCCTGCCGGTCGTCCATGGGTTCGGGGCTGGTCAGCCAGCTGTCCAGGTGGTTTACGGACCAACTGGCCGACAAATTGGCATGATAAAAATCGACCCTATTCCCGTGACAAGGGGCCGGTGACAAGTGTTATCCTGACACGTCTGGACATTGGCTTGATACAGGCCCGTGTTTTGGTTCGTTTGAATTTCCCGTTTTAAT
>CAVOCN010000153.1:0-4276 GCA_963694205.1 Dehalococcoidia bacterium
ACCACGAGAAACGCGATCGTTCCGGCCATCTCGCCCCCGGTTGACGCCCGGTCAATGACCGTCAGGGGCAGTTGCAATTCCAACTCGTTACCGTCCACCTGAACGTTCACCCTGACCGTCCACTCCCCGGCCCTGGGTATGAGCAGGTTCGCGCTGTACTGCCTGGGCTGGTCCGGCGCGTTCAGCGCCAGCGACTGGAAGGCGGGCACGCCCTCCTCGTCATCCACGACTACGAGAACAATTGCGTTCGTCACCGCCGCACCGTCCAACGACAGTTCGGGTGTGACTATGAAGTGCACGGTACCTGCGGCAGGAACCGAGGGGATCATTTGAACGGTGACCATGTACGGGTCCTGCTCGGACCTGAAAATACCCCTGGTCAACTCTTCGGCAGTCTCGGGGGCCTGTGCCTGCACTCCCCGTAATCCAGGCCCTATTAGGGAACCCACCGCCAGCAACACGGCAACAACCAGAATCCGGCCTAACATTTGCTTATTAATTGAGGACCGCCTGGAGCGCTTCTGCCAGCTCCGTTTCGTTCACGAAACCTTCGAACTTCACCGCCACTCTTCCCTCGGCGTCCAAAATGAACGTAAAGGGCTCAGACAGCAGTCCCCATTCTTCCATCTGTGGGGCCAACCGGGCACGCGACAGGTCCGTCAGCGTGTCCGGGCTGTCGTACACCTCGATGTGTATGAAATTCACCGCGCCTTCAGTGCCTGCTTTAACGACGGAAACCACCTCGACCTGGGGTCCACAGGTAGCCGACTGACAGAACGCCGGGGTCGCGAACGAGATGACCGACGGCAGCCCACTGTCGAGGGCCTCGGCGACGGTCATGCGATAGAGATCGGGGTCCGGCACCTCAGAACTCGTAATGGCAGCCAACTCATCGGGGTCGGTCGGGTCCTCGAAGTCGGCGCTGGTCTTGTTGCGGCTGGCCGGGGGACGCTCCCCGAGAGCCGGTGCAGAGCTGGCGGTGGCCACTGCAATTTCGACCTTGCCCACTCCGATAACGCCGCCCGGCAGGAAGATGCGTGCCTCCATGCCATAGGTGCCGGCCTCTTCGAAGTCCACGACGGCTGCGTAGACCCCACCCGGTCCGACCGGCCAGGGCCGGAAAATCGCTGTGAACTGGTTCGCCGCCCCGGCGCCTCTGCCGCCCAAAAAGACAAGTTGCACGGCCGCGGTCGGCACCTTTACCGGCCCGTCCTGGCTAATCAGCGCGAACGCGATCCGGTTGCCCGGACCGACGGCCAGGTCGGTCACGGCGACCACCAGTTGTACGGCCTGCAACTCCGGCGTCTGCGACGTCTCCGTAGGCGCAGGAGTCGCGCCACTAGACGCCTCACCAGACACCGTCGGCTGCGAAACGGGCGTTCCGACGGCCTCCTCGGTCGAACATGCTGCGACGGCGGCAACGGCCACCAGCATCGCGACGAACAGCCCGGCTCGTAGACGCCCAAAAGCGGAGCTAGTTACACGCGCCCTCGTCACACCCGCACTGGAAGATAAATTAATTGTCATAGTCGTTTGTAAACTCGCCGCTTCCGCCTTGGCCTTTTGGCCTGTCCCTCTGATCATATCTAATTATGGCCTGGGCCGAAAAACCCCCACTATCTTGTGGTTAAGGTTGCCCGCACACCCATCCTATGGTACGTTTCAGGCCGCTGGTGCCACCCTTACCGCCTTTCTCTAAGGGACCCATCGGTATGGCACCGGCTCCTCCTCGTGGCCCCCGGTGTTTACGCACCGGGGGCTCTCTTTTTGCCATGCCAACCGGGCATGCAATGAGGGCAAGCGCGATTACTAGCGGCGCTACTGGGCTGTCCAACCCCCGTCTATGACAAGGTTCGACCCGGTCACGAACGCGGCCAGGTCCGAGCAGAGCCAGAGCACGGCGTCCGCGACCTCTTCCGGGTTCGCAACCCGACCGACCGGGTGCAGTGCTTTGGAGTCTTCCTCAAAGTTGGGGTTTTTCGCGGCTGCACGTTCCAACATCGGGGTCTTCACTCCGGCGGGACATATGGCATTTATACGTATGCCCTGGTCCGCGTAGATGAGTGCGGCGCTCTTGGTCAGGCCGATCACAGCGTGTTTGCTGGCGTCATACGCCGCCGAAGCGGTCGCCACCAGCCCGGCAATCGAGGACATGTTCACGATAGCGCCCTGCGACGGGCCGATGGGCTCTTGGTCGAGCATCTGGGTGAGTTGGTACTTCATGCACAGCCACACGCCCTTGACGTTCACGTCTATGACGCGCTGCCAAACGTCGTCCGGGTACTCGTGTAGCAAGTCCGTCCCCTCGCCGATGATGCCCGCGTTGTTGAACCCGAAGTCGAGCCGTCCGTAGGCCTCGACCGTTGCGTCGACCATCGCCTCTACCTCAGCCGCGCTGGAAACGTCGGCCTTGTAGAACATCGCCTCGCCGCCCTGGCTGCGAATCTTGTCCACCACCGCGTTGCCGCGCTCGGCGTTGTTGCCGTTCACCACCACCCTTGCGCCGTCACGGGCGTACGCAATCGCCGCGTACTCGCCAATGCCTGCAGTGGCACCGGTGACCAGGGCCACCCTGCCATCAAATCGTCCTGCTTGTTGGGTTGTCATTAGTGGGCCGTCCATCCGCCGTCTACCGGCACTGCTACTCCGACAACGAACGATGAGTGGTCCGACAGCAGCCAGGCGACCGCGTCGAACATCTCCGAGGGTTCCGCGAACCTGCCTATCGGGTGCATCTCCGCCCACTCCGGCACCAGTTCCGGGTCGTCCTGCATGAACCGGTCCAGCATCGGCGTCTTGGTCACCGCCGGGTTGATTGCGTTTACGCGAATGCCCTTGTCGGCGTACTCAATACCTGCGCGTTTGGTCAGGCCGATCATGCCGTGCTTGCTCGCGTTATACGGGGGAGACGCCCCGCCAACCATGCCCGCAATAGAGGCCACATTGACTATCGCGCCCCGGTTAGGCCCTATCTGCGGTTGGCGCATCATCTGCGCCAGTTCGTACTTCATCGCATAGAACGCACCGCTCAGGTTCAGGGCCATCGTCGCGTCCCACAAGTCCTCGGGGTACGTGTGGGTGACAGGGCCCATGCCCTCGTGCCCTGCGTTGTTACACGCCAGGTCCAGTCGCCCGTATTCGTCCACAGCGGCCTGAACGAGGCCTTTCACCTGGCTAGAGTCCGACACGTCGGCCGCCACAAAATTCGCCTCGCCGCCGTCTGCGCGAATCTCGTCCACCACGGCGTTGCCGTTTTTAACGTTCCTGCCGTTCACCACCACCTTGCAGCCCTCGGCCGCCAGGCCAACCGCCACCGCCTTGCCTATACCTGTAGTGGAGCCAGTTATCAGCGCCACCTTGCCTTCGAGTTCGGGGTAAGTATTAGTTCTCATCGGAAACAACTGTAACTGAGCAGGCAACCGACCGGCAGGGGCCCGGGCGAGCGCCCAATTCACACAAAGGGGCCCAGGCAAAGAGGATCAGACAGAGAGGAAGCGAGATGTGGGCCCGGCAGGGATCGAACCTGCGACCAATCGGTTATGAGCCGACCGCTCTGACCACTGAGCTACGGGCCCGCGCTCACACCGTAGCACCCGCCCTTCCGGCCCGGCAACACGGGCGTTCAGGCCCGGCACCGCCTCCCTAGTTTGCTGGACGGCCCAGCCGTCCAGCGCCGCCCCCTCTACAAGAACGCCTCGTACACCAGGCCGAACAGCACGCCGAACGCCAGGTGCAGCATCAGGAACCCGGCCGCGGTCATCATCGGGTACTTGAGGGCGAACATGCCGGGGTCGGCCATCTCGCCGCTACGAATAAGGGGATGCATCATCTTCATGCCGCCGAACATCATGCCGACGACGAACCAGTGAACGGCTCCGAACGCCAGTCCCCACGCCACCAGGTCGCCCTCTAGGTCGAAAGCTGCGAACAGGGCGCCGTGCACCACGCCGAACGCGATGCTCATGCCCGCGTGAATCATCGCCCCCATTACGTATGTCATCGGCCCCGGCTTGCCGCCCATCATGGTCCCGAGCATCGCGAACAGGTTCATCTTCATCTGACCGGGCGCCATCGCTATCCCGGCGTACAACAGCACGCTCATCGCCGCTCCGCCCACCAGTCCCGCAACCACCGCTCCTGTTATGTCGAACATAATCGCCTCCCTTGGGTCTTTGTTACCTACACTGATGACAATTCCCATCGGGACGGTTCGGAGCGCTTCGCGGCAACTGGGGCAAACGTTGGCATTCGACTGGGGTTGTCCTAGCATGGCTTC
>CAVOCN010000154.1:0-4275 GCA_963694205.1 Dehalococcoidia bacterium
GGTGACCACGTGGGACACGCCTTCGGTGGCCAGCAGGGCGGCGGTGGCGGCCGCCTGCTGAACGCCCAGGGCGGAGAGGGGCGGATCGGCGGGCCCGCCCTCTCCGAGGTCCTGGGCTTCCGGTTGTGCATGTCGGATGATGATGAGTTCCACGGGTCGGGAACCCTACGGGCGCCTGTTCCCCGGACCGGTATCCGGGTGCGACGGTTATGCGACGAGCACCACACCGACGATCCCGAGGGCCACGCTGGAGAGCCGTATGAGCCTGCGGCGGCCGGACTCGGCCATCCTGCGGCCCAGGGTTTCCGCTAGCAGGGCAAGCATGGAGTGCCAGATAGCCGAGGCGATGACCACGCCGATGGTGAACGGCAGGAGGCTGCCGGATTCACGCAACGAGTCGGGGTGGGTGACGTCAGGAGCCCCAGGTGTAGATACGCGCAGACGTCTACCCGAGTGGCTTGCGGAACTTCACGGAGGTGACCCCGTAACGCTGGGTCTTGTTCTCCATGTCGTAGGGGATATTGGAACGAATGCTCTTGTACATGTTCGCTTCGGGCTTTTCCAAGCGTTTCTCCTCCACAATCTCGAGCACATCGGTGAAGGCTTGAGCAATCTCCCAACCAAATTCGATGGGCTCACAGAGGGTCGCCTTGTGGTTGACGTCCGTCAAGAGCAAGAAATAACCGCCCGGACACACCACCCGCATTATTTCAGAGACGGTCTTATCAAGGTCGTCCACATGGTCGAGGGAATTGAATGAAGCCACGATGTCGAAGTATCCATCAGCAAACGGGATGCTCTCGGACCCCGCAGCGATCATCTCCATTTTGTACCCCTCGGAGCGAAGTTTCTTGTATTCGTCGGCGAGCGGATCGAGGCCTATCCGTTCGCCGGCATTCTGGGCCCATTCGAGACTGCCACGGGGTCCGCAGCCGATGTCGAGGACGCGTAGACCTGCGTAATCTTCGACGCCCAGACCGAAGTGCTCGGTGTAGAAGTACTCGTACCACGAACCGCGGAGGGTGCCCTCATTATTCTTGCACTTGATCCAATAGTCGAGTTCTTCTACGTGCTTCTCGTTCAAGGAATCTAGGTAACGGCGATGGGCAAATACCTCGTCGATGGCATCGTCGACCGATCTGTTCTGAAACTGATTCAACATGGCTCCAAACAAAGTCTGACTTGATGGCTTGTCATTTGACAATGGTCTTAGTCTGCCACTTCTCCCCGTAGGGGGGCTATGTCAGGAACCCTAGGTGTAGATACGCGCAGGCGTCAGGCGACAGCTGCTACCCGCCGAGCTAGAAGCCGAAGTGCGGTGCGTCCGACGGTGCCTCCTCCGTAATCGCCGTCTCCGCATGCCGTCCCGTTGCCGTTGCCGTCAACGCTGCTTTCTCCGAAGTCAGGGTTCGCGTCGAATCATGTCTGTGCATCGTTCGGCGTTAAGAAACTCCCACAGGTTGCAAATGTGCCGTCCTGGACTCCAGCGGTCTCAGTTGCTGGAGGGACGGTTGTCGTGGCGGTCGTGGCGGTCGTTTCCGCCAGTGCCGCCTTGGAGAAGCGGATTTTGTCGTAGTCGCCCGTTTGGAGGACTTCGATCGTTGTTCCCTCGACAGTTAGACGATCACCGACAGCCAGAAGAGCGTCTGGCCAGACACCGTAACTAAAGGGGCCTGGATCTCGTCCGTCAGGAAGGTGGACCTTTTGAGTGCCCTGCATGTGCCCAATCGATGTATCAACGGTGTAGACGAGTACCCCGTCCTCGCCGCCCATGTTTGCGTCTACACCCTCAGAGCGCCGCGACTCAGCCACACTGCGTTGTGGTTGTTTACGGGGATGATCACGGCCTTGTACCCATCACCACGCCTGACAAGCGGTTGAAGAGTGACTTCGGCATTGGCCTACGTGGGTGTCTCGGGCCTGGGGGCTGGAGCCGAGCGCCGTTGGATAGCGGGAGGCCGTGGTTATCGTGGGAGACCATGACCGGGTGGTCGTGCGCCTCGACCGCCTGCCGGCCTTCGAAGATCGGTCGGTGGCTGACGAGGCGCTGGCCATCCCGGGTACCTACGTCGTGGTGACCGGGGTCGCCCTCCGCCGCCACCTGCTCTCCAAGTGACGGGCCCCATGACCACCAGACAGCGAACAACAAACCGGGGTCACCGGCCGTGAACCCGGACGTCGTGCACGGCAATGACTGGCGGTCGCTGGATCCGGGGAAGATCGGCCGCTGGACGCCCACCCGGCGGGTCACCGTGGTGGTGCCCTGCTACAACGGCCAGGAACCCCTGGCTCTCACCTTCGCCGCTCTGGCCAACCAGACCTACCCGCGGAACCTGCTGGAGGTGGTGGTGGCCGACGACGGGTCCGACCCGCCGATCACGGTGCCGCCCGGCACCCCGTTCGAGGCCCGGGTGGTGGCTCAGGAGAGGGCCGGGTTCGGCTTGGCTCGAGCCCGCAACACCGGGGCGGCGTCGGCCACCGGTTCGATCCTGGTGTTCCTGGATTGCGACATGGTCCCCGAACCCGACCACATTGAGGCCCACGCCCGTTGGCACCACCTCGACGACCGCATTTTGACCCTGGGCTTTCGCAACCACGTCGACTTCTCGGGAATCACCCCGGACGACGTGGCGGCGGCCGGCAGTATCGACGACCTGATGGGCGGCCGCAATGTGTCGTCGCCCCAGTGGATCGAGTTCCACATGAGCCGCACCAGGGACCTGAAGTCGGAGGATACCGACTTGTTCCGAATCGTCACCGGCGGAAACCTCGGCATCTCGAAGGCCTTCTACGACGCCCTGGGCGGCAGCGACGAGTCGTTCACCCAGTGGGGGGCCGAGGATACCGAGCTGGGCTACCGGGCCTTCAACGCCGGTGGCGTGCTGGTGCCGGAGCGCCGTGCCCTGGCCTGGCACCAGGGCGAGGGAGCGGCCGGCCCCGACCCCGACGAGCAGCGTTCTCAGGTCGAGCAGCGCCACAAGTTGTCCCACCTGATAGCCGAGAAGGGCTTCCGCCGGTCCCTCGCGGGTCGCACCTTCACGGTGCCGTTGGTTACTGCCGCAGTCGATGCGGCCGGCTGCAGTTACGACGACGTCCTCGAAAGGGTCGAGAACCTGCTGGCGTCCGGCTACCACGATCTGGCAGTCGGCATCTCGGTGCCGGACGACCATCTCGAGGCGGTCCGTATCCGGCGCGAGTTCGGAGCTGACCCGCGGGTCGTGCTCACCGATGACCTTCTAACCGACGTGCCGCATGCCGCCGTGCGCCTCGACGTTCCGCCTCGGGTGCGGCTCTGGCCTACCGATCTGGCCTCGATGCTGAGGGGCCTCGAAGGCTTCGGCCTGGTGTGCGGAGAGGTCGAACTACCGAGGGAGACCGAGGACCCGGACAGGCCGGCGGGACCAGACAACGAGGTGGTGGACCGACCGAACCTGGTGGTCCGAATGGTGCGCACCCGGGCGCTGAAGCGTGCCATGCATGCAGGAGCCGACGACCCGTGGACGGCCGCCGGCGAGCTGTTCGGATCGCGGACCATGGGTACCGAAGCCCTGGGCCTCAAGGCCATGAAGTTGTCCAAGCGCCAGAGAGCTGTGTCGACTCGACAAGCCAGTGTTCGACAAGCCAGTGTTCGACAAGCCAGTGATCCGGAAGCCAGTGGCCGGTTAGAAAGTGTTCGGCACATACAGGCCGGTATTCGGCAAGCCATTGCCTTCAAGCCGGTCGACAATCCGCCGGTGGTTGTGCTGGCCGGCAAGGTCTTCCGCAAGTTGAGGTCGGTCCGGTCGCCGCGGGACGTATCCGCCGTTATCCGGTGGGTTGTGCGCGGCCTTCGCAATGTGACGCGACGTGGACGCCTCAAGTTGAAGCGGCGAGTTAGGCAACAAAGCGAGAACCGGCGGGCGGCAGACACACAACAGACGGCAATGGACGTTCCGGCGTGGATCCGCCTCGTCGGCGGTGCTGGCCACCTACCTGGTGCTCAACGGCTCAAGGGGAAGCTGGATGGCGTCGAGGTGATCCTGGTGGCACCCAACGCCTCGACCAACGCCGCAAACAGACTCGGCATCCCGGTGGTCAGGTTGGGGGAGGATTCGGGCATCCCGGAGGCTGCGCCGGTGAATCCCCGACGGTTCAACCCCGCGGGGTTCCTTTCAGTCGGTCCGGGTGCCGAGGTGGAGCCCCAGCCAGATCTGGCGTTGCCTGAGGACCGTGTGCGTGCTGCACGTGGTGCCCTGGCCAGCCGGGTGGACAGCGTCCACGACCTCGGATCGGCCG
>CAVOCN010000155.1:0-4266 GCA_963694205.1 Dehalococcoidia bacterium
GTTACACCGCTGGTTCCCTCGTCATAAGCGTCCCGGCTCCCCCGGTGGCGCCAGTGCCGGAGCAGGCGAAGGCGCAGGTTGCAGAGCCTGCACCATGGGAAGAGGGTTCTACCTTTCCGTGGTGGGTGCTCACGTTCCCGGGCCTGCTCGCACTGGGACTCGCCGGAGCGGGCGTTCGGTGGCTAACGGCGGCGGCGCCTGCCGGGTACCTCTACAACGATCGGCAGGAGCGCCTCGTCGATTTCTCGACGCTCAATAGAGGCCCGTTCACGCGGCTGCTGAGCCGCGACAAGATTGCTGGACGCGAACTTGGAGTGCCAGGGTTGGACGGCGTGACGTTCTTGTTCGAACGCGGCAGGGTGTCTATTCGCAGCGCTCAGCCATCCACGACGGTGCGGGTGGATAGCAAGCCGCTGTTCGGCGAGGCGACGCTGGGCCGCCACAACTGGATAGGCACGGGCGGGCGGGCGTATAGCTTCTTGCTGAACCCACCTGCTCCAGTGCGTCCGCCAGCGGCTGGCTAACCCCTGTACGGCCACCGGCACCTAATTGGCCGGTTCTACTTTGGTAACCGAAAGGGCCCCCGCATTTGCGGGGGCCCTTTTTGCTATTCCTCGGAGATGACGATTGAGACGATCTTGTCGCCTGGGCCCGAGGCCCGCTGGGGGTCGCGCGGCGTCATGCCCGTTACTACGTCCAACCCGGAGGTCACTTTTCCGAAGACGGCGTGGCAGGATTGCTGGAACCCGGAGCAGTCCTTAGGTGAACCGTCGGGCAACAGGCCGTCCAGGTTCGGCGTAGGGACGTGGGTGATGAAGAACTGGCTTCCGTTAGTGGCCTGACCGTTGCGCATGCCCGCGTTGGCCATAGAGACGATGCCGGGCGAGTCGTGCCGCAGGTCGGGGTGGAACTCGTTTTGGAAGGAGTATCCCGGTCCGCCAGTGCCTGTACCGGTGGGGTCTCCGGCCTGGGACATGAAGCCTGAAATTACGCGATGGAACGTGGTGCCGTCATAAAAACCGGCCCTGGCCAGGGAGACGAAGCTGTTGACTGTAACGGGTGCCTTGTCGGCGAACAGTTCGATTGCGAACTCATCGCCACCATCCATGGTGAAGGTGGCCGTGTACTTCTTGGAGGTATCTATTTCCATGGGCGGGCCTGAAGGGACTTGGCTGGTCACTGTATCGGTGTCTCCTGAGTTCTGGGTTGCTGTCGTGGCCGAGGTCGGCACCGGCGTGGGTTCCGAGGTCGAACTGGAGTTCTCGGTGAGGACGTCTCCGCAGGCGGCTGCGATAACGGCCACTCCGAGTGCGGCCAATGCGACGACGGCGTATCTGGCTTTTCCGAACATTTTTCTACGCTGCTCCAACTGGGTAATTCGACACCGTATGTTACAGAAACCCGGGGCTGCCCGGCTAATGTTGCTCTATCGCCTACTCATGCTCCACTGCGGCGCGCCAGTCGCCGCGTCTGATGGCGGGCACGAAGTTTTTGTACGTGCGCAGGCCGTGCGTTCCGCCGACTATTAGCGAGAGCGCGAGACAGGTAACTATCAGTCCCGCCTCTTGCCCGGTGCCTGCTGTGAGGGCGTTCAGCGCTATGAACACTGCTGCCAGGGCCAGGACTGAATTACGCTTGACCAGATAGGCGATTGCCCCGATTCCGATCGCTATGAGTGTGATGTGCCACGCCATGAGCATGGATATGCCCAGTACGGTCGCCCCTCCTTTGCCCCCTCGCATTCCGGTGAATGGCGAGAAGTTGTGACCCAGTGCCGCAAGAGCCGACGCGACGTAAAGAGCCACGTCGTCGGCCCCCATGACCATGCCTATAAACAGGGCGAGAGCGCCTTTTGCGGTGTCGACCGCCATTACGGCTAGCCCTACTTTTTTGCCCAGCTGCCGGTACGTGTTGAGGGCACCCGCGTTGCCGGTACCGACGGTGCGAATGTCTACACCGTGAACCAGGCGACCGGCCAGATACGCGGTGGGCAAGGCGCCCACGAGGAACGCGAATATGGGTACGACGATGTTTTCGGTCATTGGTTTTGGTCGCCGTAGTTTAACTATTCGATGTGACGACGGCCAGATGCGATGCCGTTAACGAACCCCGCATGAGGGCGTGCACGCAAATGGATTCTGGGGTCTGCCCCCAACTCTCATTAGTAATTTCTTGGCTCCGAGATTGGGCCACGGCAGCTAATGTGCAGGCACCGACCGGCGGGGCTGCCGGAAAAACAAAGCATGATCGAATTTCCCTGGCTAACAATATCGCTCGCCATTACGGCTGCCATAGCAGCGACGGTGGCCGTGCGCGCTACTGCGGCATTGCGTGCGCAACGCAAGCGCGTCTCGGATTTCGTGGCCGACCTCGACAAGTCACAGGTGACTATAGATGCGCTCACTGCTGCCACCGGCGACAGTGAAAGCCAGCTACTAGCCAGCAAGAGACAACTCGAAGCGCTGCTGGAAACGACTCCTGATGCGCTGGTGGTCATGGACGAGTCCCGAACCATAAAAGTAGTAAATACCCGCGCTGAGCGGGTTTTCGCTCGTGACAGACGCACGCTGATTGGTTCTCGTGCTACGGACCTTGTGGTGCCGGGACACCGGGTTCGACTGAGCGAGAACCTCGCCATGGGTCTTGCTATGGCCGATGACAACGAGGAGACCATACGGTTCGAACTCACTGGACTGAGGCAGGAAGGCGACTCGTTCCCGGCAGAGGTTCAACTTAGCCAGCTGGAGACCGACGACGGCAAGGTGGTCATTGCCGCGTTCAGGGATATGACCGAACGCGCGAGGGCCGAAGAAGAACTGCGGTCGTTCGCCGACCGCCTGGAGCGGAGCAACCGCTACTTGCAGCACTTCGCTTCGGTGGCAGCCCATGATTTACAAGAGCCTCTGCGCAAAGTACGGGTTTTCGGCGACCGGCTACGGGACAAGTACAGCGATGTACTTGACGAGCGCGGCCAGGACTACCTGATGCGGATCACTGCGGCCACGGCCCGTATGCAGCTGCTCATAGACGACTTGCTTACCTACTCGCGAGTCTCTACGGAGGTTGAGGAGTACGTGCCGGTAGACCTGCAAGAGGTTGTGAACGTCGTTCTTTCCGACCTTGAGGTGTCCATAGCCCAGCTTGATGCGGTCATCGACGTTGGGGTGCTGCCCACGGTGCACGCCGTGCCTGGCCAGATGTGGCACCTGTTTCAAAACCTGATCTCAAATTCCCTGAAGTTTCATAAAGAAGGCTCCCGCCCGGTCATACAGGTTTCGGCGCAGGTTCACTCCGAACAGGATGGCCTGCTCTTTGGAGCCGTCGATGCCGACGCCACCTGCGTTTTGTCTGTGACCGACAACGGCATCGGGTTCGAGCAGGGCTACGCCGACAAGATTTTCGGCATATTCGAACGACTTCATAGCCGGGCGCAGTACCCGGGCACTGGCGTTGGGCTGGCGCTTTGCAAAGAAATAGCAGAGCGACACGGTGGCGGCATGACCGCCCAGGGCACGCCGGGGGAAGGTGCCATGTTCCAGGTGATATTGCCAATGACTCAAAAAGTACGGGAGGGCACCGCAGCCGGATGAACGCAAAACCACGGTCTATCACGCTTCTTATGGCCGACGACGACCCGGATGACAGGATGATGGCGCAGGAGGCTCTGGAAGAGAGCCGGCTCGTCAACAACCTCGCGTTCGTTGAAGACGGCGTTGACCTGATGGACTACCTCCATCGCACGGGCGAGTACGAAGCCCTGGTCAATGAACCCCTGCCTGGGCTCATACTTCTGGACCTCAACATGCCCAAGAAGAGCGGGCTGGAAGCTCTGAAAGAGATAAAAGACGACCCTCAGTTGCGCACCATTCCGGTGATAGTTTTGACTACCTCCAAGGCCGAGGCGGACATTTTTCGCAGCTATGAGCTTGGCGTGAATTCGTTTATTACCAAGCCCGTTTCTTTCGAAGGCCTCGTCGAAACTCTGAGAACGCTGACTGCCTACTGGCTCGACATTGTCGAGTTGCCGATAAACAGGAGAGCCGCGTGAACCGAGACTCTACCGTGAACCCCCAGAACCCCCAGAACTCCAAGAACTCCACTCGGGCCGCAAAGAAACCCGACGACGGGATGACCCCAGACAGCGGCATAATCAGGGTGCACCTCGTCGATGACGACCCGGACGCCTTTGTGCTTGTCCGAGACATGCTTGAGGACGCCGAGGGCACCAGGTGCGAACTGACCTGGAGCGACTCCTACACGGAGGGC
>CAVOCN010000156.1:0-4245 GCA_963694205.1 Dehalococcoidia bacterium
CTACCTGCTTAACACCGGCAATGCCCGGGTAATGATCGACCCGGGGCAGGCCGAGCAGGTCATCACTAATCTTGTGCTTAACGCCAGAGACGCGATGCCGGGTGGCGGGACGATAACTATGGAGACGGCTCTTGTGACCCTCACAGGCATGACCCGCATGGGCACGGTTTTCCCCGGTAGCGCCGGGACGGGCAATTCCAGGGCCTTGGAACCCGGACGGTACATGTGCGTATCGGTGACCGACACCGGTGAGGGCATGGATGGCGAAACGCTCTTACGCATCTTCGATCCGTTCTTCACTACCAAGGAGCCCGGTAAGGGCACGGGCCTAGGCCTGGCTACTTGCTACGGAATTGTCGTGGAGGCCGGTGGCGAGATACGCGTGGAGAGCGAGCTAGGTCGAGGTACGCGATTCGACGTATTGCTGCCCCTGACCAACCGTCCTCAAGACGATGAGCGAACCAACACACTGGGGCCGGAAAGTATTGGCCGCGAAACCATCATGTTTGTTGAGGACGAGGCCAACGTCAGAGAGAGCACCGCGAGGGCGCTGAGGGTACACGGTTATACGGTAGTGGAAGCGACGAACGGGGCCGAGGTTGTGGGTCTCGTGGAGAGGGGCGAGTTCGGGGACGTAGACTTGCTGCTTACGGACATGGTCATGCCGCTGATGGGCGGCGTCGAACTGGCCGACCGCCTCCGGTCGATGAACATAGACGTGAGAACGCTGTTTATTTCCGGCTATAAGGGCGGAGAGACGGCCGGCAATCGAGACCTTCGGCCGGATGAGTCGTATCTGCCGAAGCCGTATCTGTTCGAAAAGCTCCTGACAGAGATAAGATCGCTCCTGGACGCCAGATAAGATATCGCCCAGCGACCAAGAGCCTACATATCCCTGACGGCCAAAAGCCGAAGAGCCCTAGAGCGAGCCAGGCTAGCGGAGAACCACAGCCCCATGAAAATTACCGATATTCGCGCAACGCTCCTGTCCTCGGTCGTACCCGAAGAGAAGCGCTGGCGCACCGACCTCGGTGTCGCGGTCAAAATGGACAACTGCATTGTCGAGATAGAGACCGACGAGGGCATTACGGGCTTTGGTGCGGGCCAGGGCAACCCCACCGTCGTTAAGGCGATAGTCGAGACACAGCTCAAGCCCCAGTTGCTGGGCCAGGACCCGACGATGATTGAAGGCCTCTGGGAGCGCATGTACAGCGGCTCACGCGGACAGCCCGCCCTCGACCGTGGCCATCCCCAGCCCGGCCCCTCTCGCAGGGGCGACACACTGTGCGCGATCGCCGGGATAGACATTGCGTTGTGGGACATTCTTGGCAAGTCGCTCAATACGCCCGTATACAAGCTGCTCGGCGCTTCCCGGACCTCGGTCAGAGGGTATGCGTCGGGGGGCTGGGCGCCGGGTGAGTCGGCTGGCGACGAGATGGCGGGCTATGCGGCAAAAGGCTTTTCGGCCGTAAAAATGCGAGCCGAGGGCAAAGACGGGTTCTCCATAGCCAAGACGCGCACTCGTGTGGCTGCGGCTCGGCGTGCGGTCGGGCCAGAAGTCGACATCATGGTGGACGCGCACGGCTCGCTCGACGTCTCTACTGCCAAACGGCTGGCTAGGGTCCTCGAAGAGTACGACGTGGCCTGGTTCGAGGAGCCCGTCTCCTACGACAACCATGTGGGCCAGGCCGACCTGCGCGCTTCCACCACCGTGCCCATTTCATCTGGAGAGAGCGAGTCGACTCGCTTTGAAGTCCTCGACCTGCTCAGGCTGAACGCCGTGGACGTGCTGCAGCCCGACGTGGCGATTGCTGGAGGCCTGACCGAGAGCCGCCGCATCGCTACTCTCGCACATGCTCATGGGGTTCGAGTGGCACCACACGTATGGTCGTGCGGCATCATCGTGGCGGCTTCCATACACTTCGCCATGCACGCGCCTGCGGTGCACATTTTCGAGGTGTCACAGAGCCCTTCCCCGCTCATCTGGGAGCTGTTCGAGGAGCCGTTTCCCATTACGGACGGGAGGGTGAGCGCCGTCGACCGCCCTGGTCTCGGCTACACGCTCCGCAAAGGCCTGGCCGAGCGCTACCCGTTCGTACCCGGTCCTGCCTATGTCTACTAACGCTGTTATGCCAAAGCGATGAGGCCCTGAGCCGAAGAAGCCCTGGCGAGCGAGGCGATGCCGAGCGGGGGACCGCTGCTAATATGGGAGGCCATGGCCGACGCTAATATAGATTTCACACGTATCTCCCGATTGGAACCCGAGTCCGTCGGCGAGCCGGGCAAACGCACATTCCGCATCATCGCCGAGAGCGACTCTAGTAAGGCCGAAGTCTGGCTGGAAAAAGAGCAACTCTTCCAGCTAGCCCTGGCAGTGCATCAGTTGCTGGCGACCGTTCGCGAAGGGGAGGACGCCGCTGCTTCGGCAGCTGCGCCGGTGGAGCGGGAGGCAGACCCGTTGACACGGGTCGACTTCAAGGCCGGACGCCTCGCCCTGCGCCATGAAGACTCGCACGGTATGTTCGTTATCGAGGCCCACGACATGGAAGGGCCGGAGGTTCTGGACGAGGACTCGCCGCCCGACGTCGCCCTGTGGGCGGGTCGGGAAATTGTGGAAAAGTTCGCGGACGAAGCGCTGAGAATATGCGCGGCGGGCCGCCCGCTATGCCCCCTGTGCGGCGCGCCTATGGACCCCGAGGAGCAGGGAGGGCACAAGTGCCCAAGGGTAAATGGCAACCACGCCATCTCCTCTTCAGGCGACCTGTAGTCTCCGGTCCGGCTAGCCCAGTTTGTGGGCTCCGTTAACGTGACCGGTACTCCCAGTGAGCCCGCAGGGGGCGAACCCACCGGCAGCGAACCCACGGCCCAGTCCAGTGACGATAGGGCGCGTGAGGGCAGCGACGCCGAACCGCGCATCGTCGATCCCGCTCCCGAGGTAGCCGAGGGCGTGCTTGAGCACGGCGAGATAGTCGGTGGCGCACAGGTCCAGTTAGGCTCGAACCAGACGTTTCTTGTGCATCTCAATGCCCGGCACGAGAGCGCCGCGCCCGGGGATATCGGCGATGGGGATACTGGGCCGGGCGAACCGGCCGTTATGCGGGCGATCTACAAGCCCAGGGACGGTGAGCGCCCGTTGTCTGACTACCCGGACGGCACGCTCTATCTCAGGGAGTACGCAACTTATCTCGTGGCCCAGGCGCTCGGCTGGCCGAAAGTGCCGCTTACGGTCATAAGAGACGGGCCATTCGGTCCTGGCTCTATGCAGCGATTCGTGAACTTCGACCCCGGCGTCACCTACTTCAACCTGCGGGAAGACCGGCTGGACGAACTTGCGCCCTTCGCAACGTTTGACCTGCTAGTCAACAACGGCGACCGCAAGGGAGGGCACTTTTTGTTGGACGGCGACGATGCCATATGGAGCGTCGACCACGGGCTAACGTTCCACCAGGACTTCAAGCTGCGAACCGTCATGCTGGAGTTCTGGGACGAGCCGATTCCCGACGCCCTCGTATCCGACCTTCGCGCCCTTATGTCAAAGCTCGAACTCGGTGGCGAACTAAGGGCGGCGCTTGCGGACCTGATTAGCGGGCCAGAGCTAGACGCCCTGCGGGCACGGCTGGACGCGATGCTGGCTTCGCCGGTTCACCCAATGTTGGACCCATACCGAAACGTGCCCTGGCCGCTGATCTAGCGGCTAGAGGGGTGTGGCGGCTAGCGGAGCCATCGGCGCAGTCGCATGTTCAGGCTGCCCCTGGGTTTTATGCCTGCGGCGACGGCGTCAATCACGCCGGGCGCTCCGAAAAGCATGGGCTTGTACCACTTCCGTAGCCTGGCAGCGCTCGGTGGGCTTGCTGCCCAATCTTCGGCGAACGCCGTCAGTGGTTGCCACGAAATTCCCGAGCCCTTGCCCTCCCCGACTAGAACCCGTCCGCCCGCTTCTGCGACGATTAGCGAGCCCCCGGCCACGTCCCACAGCGACAGCGACCCGGTGAGCGCGCTGTACTGGTAAACGCCCGTCGCCGTCATTGCCAGCTCGTAGGCAATGCTGCCTATCTGTCGCGTTTCACCGCTCCTGCCTCGCATGGATTCGTTGAACGTTAGCCGGTAGCCGAACCCGCCCGGCAGCCCTGTCAGGCGTCTCGACTCGGGCACCGGCGCGTCCAGTTTGCCCAGCGGCTCGTCGTCACGAAACGCTCCGCCACCAGCTCGGGCGTGCAGCACCGTGCCGTCACCTCCTGGCCAGGG
>CAVOCN010000157.1:0-4231 GCA_963694205.1 Dehalococcoidia bacterium
GGTCGCCTATACGTATCCGGCGTTTCGAATCTGATAAGAACGATGCCCCGTTCAGGTTAAGTATGTAGCTCGATATGAGTCCGCCTTCGGGCCTAATGACCTCTCCAACAAGAGTGGGCTCCGCCTCGGCGAGATGCCTGGCGACCTCGGAAGTCGAAACCTCGAGCGGAAGTACGATGTCAATTGTGTCGCGCCCTGCTAGCAAGCGAGCATTGCCGAACAACTCAACCACGATTGGGATTGTAGGCTTGCCGGAGCCTTTGGAAGATCGGGTTTGTGTTTTAAAAAGTTTCACTTTGCCAATCCGGCAACCAGATTTGCATGCCTTGTTCGAGCCCTTTGCAGGTCGTCGGCGGTGTTGACGTTAAAGAAACTCCAATGCTCCGGGTCGATGGCCTCAATTGACTCCTGAGGGAGGTACTTTACTGTCACTGAAGCAAAGAATTCTGTGATCTTCAGGCGGCCGGTATTAAGGCTCTCTTCCATCGCCGAAAGGCAGTTCTTGGAGTAAAAAGCATGCGTGGGTTCGGGCCACCCATCTAAAACGGGTATGACGATGTCCACACCCTCGCGTGAGCCCGACATGAGGGTAAGCAACTCCAGGTTCAGGAAAGGCATGTCGCAGGCCACGACCAGCGCCCAGTCAGTTGGCGCTTCGGTGAGACCGGTAAATATGCCTCCCAACGACCCGCTGCCGGGACGCATATCCACAACCGTCGTTGCGCCGTCAGGGGTTGGGAGTACACCGGCCTGGGCTTCGTCAGCGACAACCACTACCAGGTGCGACGCAACCGACTCGACTACGGTCGTTACGCGTGACACGAGCGGGATGCCGCCGACCTTTTCCAGCGCCTTGTTACGGCCCAGACGCCTGCTCCGGCCTCCAGCAAGCACAACGCCAGTGAAAGGCGCGGTGCTCGTAGAGGTCTTCCCTTCGGTGCCACTGGGCTCCGCTGTCATGGCCAAAGATTAACACGGTGTGTGTTTGGCATCACTTCTCGGAGGGCAGTGGTGGCTCGGCGACAATTTTGCCGGTCTCCCCAGTGTCGTAGCCGCCCAGTTCTTCCACTCTTGTTTTGAATTCGAGGGAGCGGATCGTATTGAGCAGGTCGGCAACCGGCCCGGTACTAACCTGGTTGGCCGGAATAACGAGGTCGAAGCGCTCTTTTAGAAGCGGAACGAACTCCAGTCCGAACGCTCGCGCGGCCGATTGGATACCCAGGCCGATGTCTGCTCGACCCACCTTTACGGCTGCGGCGACCGCCAGGTGGGTGTACTCCTCCCGGCCGTAGCCGTCGATACTGCCAGGCCCAATTTCGAGTTGAGAGAGTTCGTGGTCGAGCAGGACCCGGGTGCCTGAACCCCTTTGTCGATTGACGAACCGTACCCCCGTGTTTGCCAGGTCGCTTATGGTGACGAGTCCCAGCGGGTTGCCGAAGGCCACCATTAAGCCCTGGATTCGGTGCACCAGGGTTACCACGACTACGGGCCTTACGATGTGCCGCTTTATGTACGACAGGTTGTATTCGCCGGTGTCGGGATCGAGCAGGTGGGTCCCTGCGACGTGGGCCTCGCCTCGTTCCAGAGCGACCAGGCCGCCCAGCGACCCGACGGAGGCCGAGGTTAGGCGGGTGCCGTTGCGTTCGTCGAGCAGGTTGGCCAGCAGGTCGAGGGTCATGTCGTGGCTGCCACTAACGACGATGGTGTTATTAATTACTGAGAGGGGTCGCAGCAATTCGACATTTAGCGTGGAACCGGCTTCGGCCAGATGGGTAAATCGGGGTAGTAGCGCGATTCCGTCGGCTTCTACCAGTGACATGATTACCCCTGCGCCCCTGTGCACCGGGGTTGCCACTAATTTGCCTTCAACCCGGCCGAGTCTCACCCGGAGAAACTCGTCCTCCCCGGCTGGTGACACTATTTTGCGGGTGATTACGGCTTCCACGACCTCGCCCGTAGTAAGTGATGGCTTATCTTCAGGGCCGATGTTTTTTCGGGATATGCCCAGGCATTCGTCAATGATGCTTCTTAAAAAAAGATCAGAAGTCACCAGGGCTGAGACGGGATACCCGGGAATTCCCAGAACAGGGGTCGACCCCACTACTCCAAGCACGACGGGGTGACCGGGCCTGACCGCGACGCCGTGTACGGCAAGTTCGCCCAGTGCCTCTACTGCACGGGCCGTGAAGTCTTCGGAGCCTGCCGATGAGCCGGCGTTGATGACGACCACGTCGCAGGTTGCCGTCGCCTCTTTGATGGCGGCCTCTATTAGCGCCGGGTCGTCTATGACCGGATCTTTTGTTACCGGTTCGCCGCCCCATTCGGCGACTTGGGCGGCTAGCATGATCGAGTTGTACTCAATTATCTGACCGGGCGCCACGTCAGTGCCTGGGGGCACGAGTTCGGTGCCGGTGGGGATGATTGCTACGGTTGGCCGCGCCCTTACTGCGACCTGTGGCACTCCGGCAGCGGCACATGCGCCCAGGTCCTGCGGCCTGAGCCTATGCCCACTCGGCAGCACCAGCTCGGTGGCCGCGATGTCTTCACCTATGGGCCTGACGTGCTGGTAGGGGGCTGCGGGGGCGCGGATCTCCACCGGGCCTTCTTTGCCCTCTGATCCCTCTTTGCCGTCTGATCTTTCGTTGCACTCACTGGGCCCGTGCACGTGTTCGATCATCACGACGGCGTCGAACCCCTCGGGCATGGGGTCCCCGGTGTCCAGCCAGATGGCTCCCGCGCCCACATCGAGACTGACAGGTGCCGTCTCTGTCGCCCCGGTGGTCTCGCCAGAACGGACGGCGATTCCGTCCATAGCGGCGGCGTCGTAGTGGGGAGACGAGCGCAGAGCCCACACAGGCCCGGCCGTTATGCGGCCAGCGGCCTGCCCCAGTGGGACGGCTTCGGACGGGGTGACCAGCGCGACCTCGGCGCGACTGAGCGCGTCACTGAAACGGCGTCGGGCCTCGTCCAAAGGCAGGTCTTGCAAGAAGTAGCGGCGCCGATGGCCTGACCTTTTGGCCTGTGGCTCAGACGGCGAATCGGCCATTGAGTCGCAGGAAGAGTCGAACGGCGAATCAGAAGAAAATGTCATCTCAGAACAGGACAACCCGCACCGGCTCGCCGGCGTAGAGGCCTCCGGAGTTGAGCGGGACGGAGGCGATGCCGTCGGCGCGGACGAGGGTGAAGATGAGGTTGGACTTGCCGAATATGGGTTCGGCGACGACGCCGTCGGCGCTCTCTATTAGCGAGACCGGAAAGTGGTCCTGCCGCCCCGATACGGACGGTACGTCTCTTGTCAGCGTGGCGGTCACGGTCGGCCTGAGTTCCGGCGATCGGCTACCGAGAAGCGCGCGAATGACCGGCCGTACGAGCAAGTCGAAGACGACCATCGCCGACACCGGGTTGCCCGGCAGGCCAAAGATTGGCGTTTGCCCCGCTAGACCGGCGATGGTGGGCTTGCCGGGCTTTATGGCGATGCCGTGTACCAGCACGCCGGGCTCGCCCAGGCCGGAGAGCACGGCCGCTGTCATGTCCCGGCTACCCATCGAGCTACCCGCTGAGAAGATGACCACGTCGCCCAGTGCCATCGCCCTGCGCGCGGCTGTGCGCTGGACGTCAATATCGTCGGGAAAGACGCCCACGGGTACAGGGGTGCCTCCTGCTCGGTGTACCAGCGACGCTACTGTGTAGGTGTTGATGTCCCGCACCTGTCCGTCGCCCGGCTTCTTGTCGGGCGTGACCAACTCATCGCCGGTAGAAACGATGGCTACTTTTGGCTGCTTTGCCACCGAGACTTCGGTAATGCCCAGTGCCAGCAGTGCGCCGATGTCCTGGGGCCTGAGCGTGTGGCCGGCCAGCAAAACGTCCTCGTTTTGGCGGACATCTTCGTCTTTTTGTATGACGTTTTCCCCAGGTGCCACTGGCCGGGTCACCTCAATGGTGGAGTCGTCGACTATTTGGGTGTGCTCGACCATGACTACGGCGTCTGCGCCGTGTGCCAGCATGCCGCCGGTGAAGGCGACGGCAGCATCTCCTGGCCCCAGTGTCACTTCCGGTGCCCGGCCCATCGGCACCTCTCCGTTGACACTGAGGTAGGCAGGCAGGCCTTCGGTTGCCCCGAAAGTGTCAGCAGCCCGCACGGAGTACCCGTCCATAGAAGAGCGGGCGAAGGCGGGCAGGCCGGTAGGGGAGACGTAGCGAGCGCCAGTCACGCGGCCCAGTGCGTCGCCAG
>CAVOCN010000158.1:0-4167 GCA_963694205.1 Dehalococcoidia bacterium
GGGGAACAGGGGCTTAATTGGTTCCATTGGCGCAGGCATCGGTTACCTGGGTGCACTGCTGGCGGTTGGTGTGGGGATCTATTTCGGCGATGACTATGTGACGGCGTTCAGGGTGATCGCTGTCCTCATGCTTATCATGACGCTGCCGGTACTGATACTGCTGCGCGAGCGGCCCAGGGAGATGCGGGCGGAGACGCGCACTCGGGCCACTCGGGCCGACCGGGTGGGTCGGGGGTTCCAGGCCGCGTTCACCGACCTTGCAGAGACGATACGACACACCGAGTTGTACCCCGGCCTGCGTAGCTTGCTCATAGGGCGGTTCTGGTACTACCTGGCAGTGAACACGGCGGCTCTTTTCGCCTTCCGGTACGGCACCGAGACTATCGAATTTAGTGAATACAAGGTGTGGTGGGTGCTGGCGGTGGGGATTGTCGCCGCCATGGCGTCGGCGCCGCTGTGGGGCATACTGGTCGATCGCTCCGGCCCGTTCCGGTCGATGCAGATCGTCCTGGCGGCGTGGTTTTTTGTATTGCTCGGTACGGTCGCAATACCCTGGCTGGGGCTTCCGTCCGACCTGTATTGGGCCGTCGGGGCGTTCAGCGGGATAATGGTAGCCGGGACATGGGTGACGGACAGGCCGCTGCTGCTGAAGATTATTCCTGCCGAGCACGCCGGGCAGTTCTTCGGCCTGCACTCCCTGACCGGCAGGCTGGGCACGATTATCGGCCCGGTCATGTGGGGGTTCATCGCCGCGGACAAGCTGTGGTTCGGCGACGGCCCCAGCGTGGGGTTGGGGCTGGGGCAGACGTATTCGGTGGTGGGCCTGATTCTCGCAACGATACTGGCGCTGTACTTCGTGATCCGGTCCAGCGACGAGTTCCGCACGGGCCCAAACCCAGACACAGGCGTTACTGGCCAGGCTTCGGGCTAGCGCCTAGCTCTCGGTATCGCCCCGGTAGTTTTCTACTTCTAGCTCGCCCGACTCACCTGCACTGAGGTAGAGCCTCGGCACTCTTCGGCTAATACGGCACACCACTTCGTAAGGGATGGTCGACGCCCAACGGCCCGCTTCTCTTGCACTAATGCGGGCGTCACCCTGGGTGCCGATGAGCACGACCTCTTCGCCGGGGCCGACGCCGGGGATTTCTGTGACGTCCACGAGCGTGGTGTCCATGCTGACGTTGCCGACTATGGGGGCTTGTTCACCTGCTACCAAGACGTGGCCTTTGTTAGACGTTAGGCGGGCGAGGCCGTCGGCGTAGCCCACCGGTAAGGTGGCGATGAGGGACGGCCGGTCGGTTTTAAAGGTGCGGTTGTAGCCCAGTGCAGTACCGACAGGCACGGTTTTTACGAAGGCGATGCGGGTTTTGAATGACATGACCGGGGACAACTCGACCGCCCCCCTGTGCCGCGACGGATGGATGCCGTAGAGCGAGAGGCCTGCGCGGACCATGTCGAACCAAGACCCGCTGTGCAGCAGTGTGCCCGCGCTGTTGGCGACGTGGCGGACGATGTGGTGGTGGCCGGCGGCCTCGATGCCATCGACTGCCTCGGTGTAGATGCGGATTTGCTGCTTGGTGTATGTCAGGTCGTCTTCGTCGGCAGACGACAGGTGCGAGAAGATGCCTTCCAGCCGCGCGCCCTTGTAGCTGGCAGCCCGCTCGACGAAACCGGCGACGTCGTCGGGGCCGATGCCCAGGCGGCCCATGCCGGTGTCGAGCTTGAGGTGGTAGCCGACGACCTGGTCTCGGGAGATGGCCACTTCAGACAGGCGTCTTACGGCGTCCATGTCGTAGATGGTGGGGGTGAGGCCCAGCTCGACGAAGGTCTCTTCCTGGCCGGGGAAGCAGCCCCCGAACACGAGTATGGCCCCGGACACACCGGCGTTGCGCAGCGTGACGGCCTCTTCGGTTATCGCCACTCCGAAGGTCTTGGAGCCTGCCTCTTGTAGCGCACTGGCTACCCTGGGCGCACCGTGACCGTAGGCGTCGGCCTTCACCACCGCCATGACGGTTACGCCGGGCGGCAGGTGGTCGCTGACGGCACGGTAGTTGCCGACGAGCCGGTCGAGGTCTATCTCGACCCAGGTCGGGCGCTGGCCAGCTAGGGCTTGTTCTACGCTCATTTCATTCGCTCGTCAGGGCTTCTTCGGCTCATGGCCTCATCGCTTTCGCAATCAACCATTCACTCTGTCTTTCGTACCACGGCGAGTTCGGAGATGAATTCGGCGCCGGGGACTTTGGCGAACTCTGCGCCGGGCATTTTTATCTTGGTGGACCGGGAACCGGAACCCAGTATTACGTAGTCGAGGCCGTCTATTGCTTCGTCCACGTAGATGGGGATGTCGGTAGGCAGGCCGAACGGGGTGACGCCGCCGATCATCATGCCGGTGACGGCGATGGTCTGCTCGGCACTGGCGAACGAGACACGGCGAACGCCCATTAGCTTGCGCACGCGCTTGTTGACGTCTAACGATGTCGATGCGAGTACGACGCAGACGCAGTACTGCTCCGGGCCTTTTTTCGATGCTATTAGCAGGGTGTTGGCACTGCGCTCGGGCGGGTAGCCGTACTTTTCGCAGAACTGCGCGGTGTCGGCGAAGTCGGGGTCTATCTCGATGATCTCGTGGTCTATGCCCAAAGACGCGAGAGCGTTATTAACGAGTGCGGCGGGGTCGGGACTCCCGGTGTTTTTTGCGTCGGTCATCGGGGCGTCGGTCATCGGGGCAGCACGGCGGCGTGGCGTTTGGTCAGTTTCGCCAGCCGGTCCGGGTTGGGCTCGGGCAGGCGTCCTTCGTATGGCATGAAGGTGTGGTCGGGAGTCATTACGGTCGGCGGTTCGCACAGGTCCTCTACGTAGAAGCGGGAGGACGCGAACAGGTCGCCGGGGTAGGTGAAGTTGGCCAGCGTGGCCACCTCGACGCAGATGGCGCCGCCCAGCGCGCTCTCCAGCATGCCGCCGACCCACACGGGTATGCCCGCGTCCTGCGCCATGTCGTGTATGAGCTTGACGTTGTGCAAGCCCCCTACCCGGCCTGGCTTTATGTTGATGTACTCGCACGCGCCCACGGCTATGGCCTGCTCGGCGGCCTTGACCGAGTGGATGGTCTCGTCCAGGCATATGGGCGTTTCTATTTGGCGCGCCAGTTCGGCATGGTCGAGCACGTCGTTCCAGTGCAGGGGTTGTTCGATGAAGGCGAGGCCGATTTTGTCGATCTCTTTGAACAAAGGGAGATCGTCGAGCGTGTAGCCGGAGTTGCAGTCGATGTGGAACGTCATGTCCGGGAAGGTAGACCGCACGGCCTTGAGCATGTCCAGGTCCCAACCCGGCGCGGCTTTGAGTTTTACTCTTGGGAACTTGGCGTCTACTGCGCCTTGGATGGCTTCCAGTAGCTCGTCGATGGTGTCCTGGATGCCGAAGTCGGCACCGGCGATGATTTCGCGCGTTTCGCCGCCCAAAAGGCGATGCAAGGCCGTGCCGGTTATGTTGCTTTGCAGCGTCCACCAGGCTATTTCGATGGCGGCTTTGGCGAAGCTGTTGCCTTTGAAGATGGCCAGGGCATCGTTGAGGTCGGCGGCGGTGTCGAACTCGCGGCCGACGACCTGGGGGCCGAACACTTCGGTGACGTGGTAGTAAGCGCCACCGGCACTCTCACTAAGGTAAGTGGGCGCGAAGAACGGCGTGGACTCGGCCCAGCCGTAGTGTTCGCCGCTGGTGGCCTTTACCAGCACGGAGTGGATGTCGTAGTCCGCGCCGTAGGCTGTGCGCCACGGCGCGATGAGGGGCATGGCCACGTAGTAGACGTCGAGTCGGTCGATTCGCATAGTAACGCTCGCAGAACCCCGGCCGGTTGGCCGGGCAAAAAAAGCTTTAAATAGCGGGCTTTTTGCGTTGGTTACGCGTCGGCCCGTCGGCTCTTAATTTACCTGTGATGGGGCTTTGCGGGCAAACCCACACCTACACCCTAGTTGCCAGGTATGAAGTAACCCTCGTTGATGCAGGCCTGGATGAGGTTGCTGCCCTGGACGTCGATCTCTTGTTGCAGGGCAGTCACCTCGGCGTCTGTCGCTGCGGCCATGAGCGCGTCGGCGCTTGCGGAGAGGCCGGCGCTCGAATCCCGGATGGACGGCTCGGCATCTTCGGCTGCTTCGGCGATGTCCCCGACGC
>CAVOCN010000159.1:0-4166 GCA_963694205.1 Dehalococcoidia bacterium
GCGTCTTGTAGCTCTGCCGCCCGGTAGGTCAACTGACGGGCCGCTTCAACTTGCGTGGCGCTGTCGGCGATCATCCAGCGAATGGCCTGCCGGTCGGCGATGGGCCGCCCGAACGTCTTGCGCTCTTTCGCATACGAAATAGAGGCTTCAAGGGCGGCCTCGGCGATACCTACGCCCTGAGCGGCGATGACGACACGGCCCGCGTCGAGCACCTGCATGGTCATGCCGAAGCCTTCGCCGGGGCCGCCGATGCGGTTCTCCGGTGGGACTTGCACGTCTTCGAACCTGACATCACAAGTTGATGAAGCCCGGATGCCCATCTTCCCGTGCTGGTCGGTGACGGTGATGCCGGGGTAGTCGCGCTCGACGATGAAGGTTTCAATGCCTTTGGCACCGAGCGCCGGGTCCCGCGTGGCCATGACGACAAAGGTGTGCGCCTCGGCACCGTTGGTTATGAACTGCTTGGTGCCTGTAATGGAGTAGCCGTCGCCCGAATCCCGGACAAGGGTCTTGATGGCGGCCGCGTCGGAACCGGCGTCGGCCTCGGTGAGGGCGAATGCGCCGATGTGCTTGCCGGTCGCGAGTTGGGGTACGTAACGCGCCCGCTGGTCGGCATTGCCGAAGCGGTCGATGTAGCGGGTGCATAGCGACAGGTGCGCACCGTAGACGGTGCCCGTGGCAGCACAGCCTCGCGATAGCTCTTCGGAGACTATCGCAAGCTGGCGTGTGGTCCCGCCGGAGCCGCCGAACTCGGGGTCGATAGTCAGCCCGAACAGCCCGAGCGCCGACATGGCGGCCACGTTCTCGGCCGGGAACCGCTCGCCGCGGTCGTACTCAGCGGCACGGGGCGCAAGCTCACGGTCGGCCAAGAGGCGCACGGTGTCGCGGAGGATTACTTCTTCTTCTGTGAGGCTGTCGTTGGTCATGTGTTTGCGATGGCGGGGGCCGCTAGAAGGGCGCGAACTCGCGTTGCTCGCCGAAGACGGAGCGCAGGGTGTCGGCTATTTCGCCGACGGTGGCGTAGGCTTCCACGGCTTCGAGGATAGAGGGCATCGTGTTGTCGGTGCCCTCGGCTACGGCTTTTAGGCGGGCCAGAGCGGCCTGCACGGCCTCGCCGTCGCGCTCGGCCTTCACCTTTTTCAATCTAGCTAGTTGATGTCGCGTTTGCTCGGGGTCGATGCGCTGAATGTCGGCTATGGGCGGGTTCTCGGTCTGGTATGCGTTCACACCCACGACGATGCGGTCGCCGCGCTCGACTTGCTGCTGTAGGAGGTAAGCAGAATTGTGAATTTCACGGATCTGGAAGCCTTTGTCCAGCGCTCCCAGCGCTCCGCCCATTTCGTCGATACGCCGGATGTAATCGGACGCCTCATCTTCGAGGCGATCGGTAAGGGACTCGACGTAGTAGGAGCCTGCCAGCGGATCGACGGTCTCGGTGACACCGCTCTCGTTGGCCAGCACCTGCTGGGTGCGCAGCGAAAGCTCGGCGGACTCTGCGGTCGGTAAGGCCAGTGCCTCGTCCTTGGAGTTGACGTGCAGGCTCTGGGTGCCGCCGAGGACGGCTGCGAGGGCCTGCATGGTGCTGCGGATGACGTTGTTGTCGGGCTGCTGTGCGGTGAGGGTGACACCGGCGGTCTGGGTGTGGAAGCGGCACATCAATGAGCGGGGGTTCTTGGCGCCAAAGCGGTCCCGCATTATCTTCGCCCACATGCGCCGGGCCGCTCTGAACTTGGCAACCTCTTCGAACAGGTCGTTTTGTGCAACGAAGAAGAACGACAGTCTTGGTCCGAAGTCGTCCACTTTGAGTCCTGCATCGACGGCGGCCTGTACGTAGGCGATGGCGTTGCTGAAGGTGAATGCCAGTTCCTGCACCGCGTTGGCCCCGGCCTCTCTCATGTGGTAGCCGGAGATGGAAATGGTGTTCCATTTGGGTACGTTGTCGGCACAGAAGCGGAAGCTGTCGGTGACCAGCCGCATGGACGGCGCGGGAGGGTATATGTAGGTACCCCTGGCGATGTATTCCTTGAGGATGTCGTTTTGTATGGTCCCGCCGATGCCTTCTATACCCACGCCTTGTTTCTTGGCAACGGCTATGTACATGGCCAGCAGTATGGACGCGGTGGAATTTATGGTCATCGAAGTCGTGACCTTGTCCATGGGGATGCCGTCGAACAGCACTTCCATGTCGGCCAGGGAGCTGATGGGTACGCCCGCGCGGCCAACTTCGCCAGCAGCAAGAGGGTGGTCGGAGTCGTAGCCGGTCTGGGTGGGCAGGTCGAAGGCGACCGACAGGCCGCTCTGGCCCGAGTCGAGCAGGAACTTGTAGCGGGTGTTCGACTCCTCGGCGGAGGCGAACCCGGCGTACTGCCGCATTGTCCACACGCGACCCCGGTACATGGTGGGCTGCACGCCGCGCGTATAGGGGAACTCGCCGGGGTAGCCGACGTGCTCGCCGTACGCGCCTGGGTCAACGTCGTCGGGGGCGTAGAGCGGTTCCACCTCGACGCCGGACGAGTTGGCGAACGACTCCTTGCGCTCGGGCCGTTTGGCCCTGAGCGGGTCGAGCGTGTTTTCGGACCATTCGGTTTTTGATTTGCTTGGCATGGTAAAAGTCAGTTCGAGTGTAGGAACGGGGGTTGCCAGTGTCAACTTGACCCGTGTCGACTTGGAAAGGGGCGTGAACCGCTTGACGGTGCGGTGGACGGTAATTATTATGAACAGGCGTTCTAGATTTTTTCCAACTTAAAGCAGTGTTGACGATTCGAAGCACAGTGTAGGATCGGCCTGACCATGACCGAAGAGACGGAAAAACGCATAGTCTCCAGCGACACGCTCGAGGGCGACACCAACCTCGATACGTCGCTGCGGCCCAGGCGTCTGACCGAGTACATCGGCCAGGGCCGGGTAAAAGACAATTTAGACATCGGCATTCGGGCCGCGCTCAAGCGCGCCGAGCCGCTCGACCACACGCTCCTGTACGGCCCGCCAGGCCTGGGCAAGACGACGCTGGCCCACATTCTCGCCTCGGAGATGGGCGTAAGCATTAAGACGACCTCCGGCCCCGCAATTGAACGCGCCGGTGACATGGTCGCGGTGCTCACCCAGCTAAAGAAGTTCGACGTGCTGTTCATCGACGAGATCCACCGATTACCCCGAGTGGTCGAAGAGATTCTCTACCCGGCTATGGAGGACTTTTTCGTTAGTTGGGTGATCGACAAGGGCCTAAAGGCCCGCTCGATGAACCTGTCTATACAGCCGTTCACGCTGGTGGGCGCGACCACGCGTTACGGCATGGTCAGCGCACCCCTCCGCGACCGGTTCGGGGCGGTGCACCGGCTGGACTTTTACGATGCCGAGGCCATGAACACCATCGTCAACCGCTCGGCCCGGATTCTGGACGTCGACGCGACGGAAGAAGGCTGCGAAGAGATCGCCCGTCGGTCGAGGGGGACGCCCCGCATCGCCAATCGGCTGTTAAGAAGAGTGCGCGACTATGCGGACGTAGTTGCCGACTCCAACGTCACGGCGCAGGTGGCGCTGGACGCTCTGGGTCGCCTGGAAGTCGACGAGATAGGCCTGGACGACATCGACAGGCAGGTGCTGCACTGCATCATCGACAAGTTCGACGGCGGACCAGTAGGTCTGGACACGGTCGCGGCATCGATCAGTGAGGAATCGGACACCATTGAAGAGGTGTACGAGCCGTTCCTGCTGCAACTGGGTTTCTTGGACCGCACGCCCAGGGGCCGGGTGGCGACCCGGCGCGCCTATGAACACCTGGGGGTCGTGTGGACCCGCGACGACCCGCCAAACTCGGCGCAGGCGGGGCTGTTTTGACCGACCCAGAGCCTATTCGGCTACTCATAGTCGAAGACGAGAAGCTGTTCAGAGAGATGCTGCGACGCATTCTGGACGCAGAGCCCGAAGTCACCGTGATCGGCGTTGCGGAGACCGGCGAGGAGGCCGTTACGCAGGCCGAGAGCCTTCAGCCAGATGTCGTGATGATGGATGTCGAGCTGCCGGGAGAGATGGACGGCATTGACGCGGCCCTGGTGATAAAGGCGGCCAGGCCCGAGACCGGCATAGTCATTCTCTCGGCCCACAAAGAGCGCCGGTACCTGATGAGCGTGCCCATAGAGGACAGCGCGGGGTGGGCCTACCTGCTC
>CAVOCN010000160.1:0-4162 GCA_963694205.1 Dehalococcoidia bacterium
TCGCCGCCTCGGAGATTGGCGGCTTCGCAGGCCCGTTCATGCTGGGCGTGGTCCGGGACGTGACCGGGTCCCTGGACACCGGCGTGCTCGCCCTGGCCGCGATTACGGCCGCGCTTATCCTCGTAACGCCGTTCATTCGGGAACGGAGACCCGAAGGGCCTATTTGATGCGTTCGGAGGCCTTGTTGTAGATGGCCACAACGGTGGGCTTGCCGCTTTCGACACCCTCGACGGTGGCCATGTGGCCCGACCGGGTCATAAAGACCTGCGGCCTGAAGAAGTAGACGGCTGAGTCGCCCGGCTTCACCCGCTGGGCGGGCGTCGGGTACAGCCAGGCGTAGTAGTCCATCCACTGGGCCACGGGCATGCCCGCCCTTACCCGGTTGCTCAGAATTTGGGTCGGGTCGTCTCCGACGAAGCCCTCTGAGAATGCCCAGGCACCGTCGTGGCTGTCTGCGTAGAAGCCGCCGCCGAGCACCATCATGCGGTCTCGTGCGTAGTGCGACACCTCTGCCACGTACACCTGTCCAGGCTTTCCGACGTCGGTTCCAAATAGCTGCTGCGGGGTCATGCCCCACAGGGCGGCACCAGGCTCGCCGTCGGTGCCACCGTGCTCGGCGATTATGGGCATCGCCTCGCAAGAGGTTGTGCCGGGGCAGTTGATCTGGGACATCTCGATGCCCAGTTCGGTCTCTATGAGTTTGGCCGCCTCAACTACGGTGGTGATGTTCGGAAGCGCGTCGAGTCGCCTGTCCATCATTTCGAATGACAGGGTGGGGAAGCCGGTGGTGCCGACCATACGCACGCCGGGCAGTTCTTTGATTTTGCGGGCGACGTCGATGAGGTGCTCGGAGAAGATGCCGCCCTCTTGCGCCGGGTAGGCATGGTCGAGCGGGCCGATGACCTTGAGCAAAATGTCCTGGACAACGCCTGCGTCTACCGCTGCTTCGGACAGGAACTGCGCGTTCTCATAGCCGTAGACGGTCCACACGTCCGGGTTCATGGCCAGTACTTCGGGTATCCAGTACCGGGGTATCTGGCTGAGGTGACCGACGTGGGCGACGTCCAGGCCCTGAGCATGAATGGCCCTGGCGCCCTCGATGTCGACGGTGACGAACTTGTCTATACCCGACGCAGCGATCGTCTCCAACATGGACGGGTTGCGGTTGATCTGCTTGGTCATGGCGTAGAGCCGCAGGCCGTTGTCGTCGGCAGCTTTGCGTAGCTGGCGCGTGTTCTCACGAAGCACTTCAAGGTCTACGACGTAGCAGTCGGGCGGTATCTCTCGGCGTTGATGCAGGTCACTAGCCGCCCTGACCAGCGCCGGGTTTTGAGATTCGATTATGTCGAGCATTGCGCTCATGGTTGTCTCCTCTGTGTCGTACGGATGTGGGGTCGTAGTAATAACATAGAGTGAGCCAAAAGTGAGGGAAATAGGTTTGGTGAACGAGACACAACAGACGCAACCGGCGAGCTTCGATACCGACAACTTCCAAAAGGACGTCATCGAGCGCAGCTACACCCTTCCTGTCCTGGTGGACTTTTGGGCGGACTGGTGCGGCCCGTGCAAGATTCTTGGCCCGACGCTGGAGAAGCTGGCACGAGCGGCCGATGGTCAGTGGACGCTGGCCAAGATCGACACGGAAAGGCACCGGGACGTTTCGACCCAGTACAACATTCGCAATATCCCCAATGTGAAGCTGTTCGTTGACGGGCGGGTGAGCGGCGAATTCGTTGGAGCGCTACCCGAGCAAGCAGTGGTCGAATGGTTGCAAAAAAACATTCCCGGCAAGCATCGCCGCCAGATAGAGAGCGCCAGGCAATTGCTACGGGACGGCAGGGCCGCAGATGCCCGGAAGCTGCTTGAGCCAGCCGCCGCCGCCGAGCCGACCAACGAGACCGCGACTGTGCTGCTCGCCCAGACCTATCTCGACGCCGACCCCGGCCGTGCGCTGGAGCTTTTGGCAGACGTTGGACGAGGGTCGGAGAACTACGAGACGGCGGAGGCCATCAGGACGCTGGCCAGCCTTTTCGGGCGCATAGAAGCACCAGGGGAACTGGCAGAGGCGCCCGTACGCGAGGCGTACGTCGAGGCTGCGAACGCGGCACGCTCGGGAGACAACGCGACAGCGCTGAGCGCATTCATTGAGGTGGTCCGCAAGAACCGCGGCTACGACGACGACGGGGCTCGGAAGGCATGCATCGCCATTTTCAAGCTGCTGGGCGAGGATGACCCGATTAGCAGGGAGCACCGTCCGGCCCTCGGCAGCGCCCTGTACTAACGGGTCTCTACTTAGACACCTCTACTTAGACACCCACTGGGCCGCGCAAGCTCAAGAGTAGCCGGGGATGCGCGCCTGGTAGCCGACAGACGCCGGTGTGGGGCGGTCGAGTATACCCAGGTTAAAGGTGAGCCAGTCCCCCGTGACCTCCAGAGGTCCCCAAAGCGATTGGTGATGTGTTCCGACGAGCTTGCAGGTTGTTTGGTATCGACGCGGTCGCGAGCGCAGCATTTTCAAGGACTTGCCTAGAGAAGATCCTGGACGACCGGAGCATTCCAGGCTATCCCGAAGCCAGGGACTTGAAGGATCGAATTCGGCTCTTCCTTGAAGAGCCCGGGTTAACACCAGCGACCGCCTCAAACGTCGATACGCTCCGAGAAATGGGGAACTTCGTCCACCTGAATGAGTCCGTTGCCACGGGCGAGATTGTTGAGATTTCGAGTGATGAAGCACTCTGGGCTCTCGACATTCTGGGCTCTTTATTCGAAGAGCTATACGCAATACCCAAACGGGAGACCGCCAGGCGGGACGAATTCAAAAAAAGGCCGACTCTGTGAAAACCCCCAGAACTCGGAAGTCTGGCACTGAATAATTGACCGCCAAATCTGGAGAATTTCCGCCATGCCCGATTCCCAACGTTGGGAGCTAAGTGCCCCCCAATTTGTTCGGTATCAACTGACTGGGGTCACGTTGTGCACGACAACGAACGCATTGTGAACTCAGAAGGGGACCTCGTGAAGGAATTGAAAATGGATGCCAATTCAGGCATGGCGGGTGTCGTCCCAACCTGGAAATTAAACGCCTTGCTGATGTCGGAGCAGTTGGTAAATGAAAGAAACACTGCAGACACGAAGCTTACGGATCAACTCGCCGCTCAGTCTTCGAGCACATGAGGCCATACCAGCTGTTTTGTCCCAAACGAAATTCTTACCGGAGGTGGCGTCATGAGCAAATCTGACTACAGGGACGGTTTTCTGCTTGAAATAGAACTGTTAGGCATGGCAGCTGCAGCATATGAGGCAAGAGGCTATGACGTCGCCGTCGAAGTGCCCTTGCACGGAGTCAGACTGGATTTGCTGGCCACACGACGCCAAGGCCCCATCGAGCTACGACGCGTCGCTATAGAAGTTAAAGGGGGCCAACGGCCCGTCACCGAGCAGCAGATTGTCCATTTTTGGGGCGTGTTGAACAAATTGACCGACACTAAAGACGTCCGTTCAGGAGATTTCATTTCCGCATTCGGGTTTACTGAGCCCGCGTTGGCAGTCGCGGAAGCCGTTGGAATACGAACTCTGACTCTCGAAAGCCTTTCTCAGTGGTCTTCCCCAGACAGACTGCTCATCAAAAAGCATTCAGAGTTGGCAACGCAGCGACTGAAGGACCGCAAGGGCGAAAGTGGAAGGCCGTATCTCTTTGTCTTGATGCCTTTCGAACCTTCTTTCGAAGATGTTTATCTACTCTGAAGAGAGCGCGGCAAGTTCTGGGCTCGTCGGATAGTGCGATCGGGGTCTCAACTAGCGGTCGTCGTTCAGGCTCAAAAGCGTTCGCCATCCCTTCAAGGACCTCACTACGTTGTCCTGTCACTCCTCATCTACCTACCCCGATTCAGGATGCGCAATCTCCAAGTACGTTTCGAACGCCATCCGGCTCAGGTAATCCGTGTCGGCCATGTATCGATTCAGGCTCTCCTCCAGGGTCACCCACTGGAGCATCGCGATATCTCTGGTTTCCGGGTTGGTAATCAACTTGTGAGCTGCCTTAACCTGTTCGATGTTGAGTTGCGCCCTCTCTCTTACGACCATCCCGTTTCTCTTAATGTCCGCCATCGCCTTAACTTCGTCGACCGGGGAAGCGTAGTGGCGGTCGTAGCCGAGTCGAGCA
>CAVOCN010000161.1:0-4148 GCA_963694205.1 Dehalococcoidia bacterium
TGCCCCGGCCAGTCGATTCGTCATCGAACTTGTAGAACTTCTTGAAGACGTGCGGCAGGGCATCAGCGGGTATTCCCTGACCCTCGTCGCTTATTTCTACGGTGACCTGGCCGGGTGCCATCGCCACGCCGATGGTGATGACCTCGTGGCTCTCTGAGAACTTCCCTGCATTCGTTAGCAGGTTCCGGATAACCTGGCCTATTCTTCGTCGGTCGGCGTTTACGGTTGGCAGTTCACCCTCTGCCTCGACCTCGTCGGCTACCTCGATTACGGCGTTGGAGGCCAACCCTTCTACTACGCGAGCGTTGGCCGTAATGCCTTTTGCTCGCAGTCTCAGGACTACACCGTCGGCGTAGTCCCGGGCAGCGTTCAGTATTTCCGGGTAGACGTCCATTAGACGGGCGTCGTCCCACAGGCCCGTGTACGGGCCGCCGGTCGGGACAACTCTCACGACCGTAACTTTGGATCTTAGAACAGCGGCGATGTCTTCCACGTAGACAATGGGTGCTTCGGCGTGGGCGGTGCCATCGACCGCCAGCAGGATGTTGGCCAAAGCAAGCTCCGGGTTTGGGTCGCCATTGTTCCCCGAGCCAGACTCGGACTCGGGTTTTACGACAAGAACGGGGATGGTCGACGTCCTGAGCACCTTGTCAGCGACACCGCCGAGTAGACCTCTCATGAACGCGCCGCGTCCGCGGGTGGCCATGACTATCAGGTCGAAGTCGCCAGCTGCGGCGTAGAGGTTGATCTGCTCGGCCGGGTTTCCCTCCCGAATTTCGGTAACCACGTTCACACCCTCGGGCCTGATAGTGGGGAGGAGTTCGGCCAGGTGCTTGCGAATGCCCATTTTCGCCCGGTCGGTTACCTGCGTGGCGTAGGCGACGGGCCCCGCGGGAACGCTAATGGGGGCATGCCGTTCGTCGGGGAACCTTTGGAATGCCGGGGTGGCGATTTCACCGGCCTCGCTGTGGTCATCCAGGTCCGGGGTGTGCTCGGCTAGATGAGGGTCAATGACCGAGAGCACAGTCAGTTCGGCGCCCAGTTTTGCCGCCAGGCCCATAGCGCCAGCAAGGATCGATTCAGAGATATTTGTCCCATCCACCGGGGTTAGTATCTTTTTGAACATTAGAGCCCCCTTTTTGGCCTGATACAGCCTTCCCCAGTTCAATTCTCTGGGACTCCATTGTCGGGGCTAGATGTCTGGTGGCTATGCGGAGCCAGTGGAGTGTCGTGGCGGGTTCGTGCTACCCGGATGCCCCCCAGTGCCAAAGTTGTGTGGGACCAGAGTTGTGTGGAAGTGCGTCCTGTGACGAGAACTTTAGGGCGTTTCGGGAGGCTCGGTGGACCTTTGGGTGCGTATCGGCAGTAACGTCACCACCAGTGCAACGACTAGCACTATGGCTCCGACTAGGAAGGCGCGGGTCATGCCCTGCATGTAGGCGTCTTTGATGCCTTCTTGTCCAACTTCTTTGACGGCGTCGAGACTGGGTTCGAACCCGAGACTGCCCATCGTCGCGGTCACGATTGCAGCTCCAACCGCGACACTGCTGAGGGTAGCTGTGTTTCGGGCCATGTTGATGAACGCCGTCACCACGCCCTGTCCGTCGGGCTTGACCACGCCGTAAATAGCGTTCTGGGCGGGCGAAAAGATGAACCCTATGCCGAACCCCATGAGCAGCATGGTGAGCACGGACCACCAGATTGGGCTGTCCACGGTTAACCGGGTCAACAGGGCCATCGACGTTAGCCCGAGGGCCGAGCCTATGGGTAAAAAGAGCCTCCACCCTAGCCGGTCGGACAGGTGGCCCGCCAGTGGACCGCTTGTCAGGAAGGCGATGGGTACGCCTGAGACGACGAGGCCCGACAGCACGGGCGTTAGTCCTGCGATTTCTTGAAGGTAGAACGGCAGGAGGAAAAATATGCCGGAGTTGCCCAGCACGATGAGGAACATGACTGCCTGGCCAATGAGGAACGTGGGGTTACGGAACATCCCAAGAGGCAGCATCGGATCCGGCGTGCGCAGTTCCCAGAGAACGAACGCGGCTACCAGCGTCGCGACGGCCACGAAGCCGCCGATGACGACGCCAGAGGCCCACCCAAGCGAGTTGCCATTGGACACAGTAAGCAACAGAAGCACAAGAATGATGGTCGATAGCGCGGCGCCGGCCCAGTCGAACGAGCCAGCGCTCTTTTCGGCTTCGTCAGCGTTATCTGCCTTTGGCCGCTCGGGCTCGGATATGCCCAACACTTTTACTGCCAGGACTATGGACACAGCGCCCACCGGCGCAGCCAGGTAGAGCATTGCACGCCACCCGAGAAGCGTCACGGCCGCACCGCCGATTACCGGACCGGCGATGGCGCCCAGGGCAAGAACTCCCATGAACATGCCCAGCGCTTTGCCTCGCTGTGTTGACGGGAACGCCGAGGTGATGATCGGCACGACGGTGGCTTGCACCATCGCCGCTCCCACGCCTTGCAGTACCTTGAACCCGATGAGGGCCGACAGGGTCGGGGACGACCCGGCCAGCAGTGCGCCAATGGTGAAGATGATGATTCCGGCCAGGTACAACCGCCGGTGTCCCACCATGTCCGCGAGCCGCCCCACCGGGAGCAGCAACGCGCCGGTCGTGAGCAGGAACCCGAGCACCACCCACTGCACGTCGGGAATGGTGGCGTTGAAGTGTTCGGATATTGCCGGGACGGCCTGGTTGAGGCCGAACTCGTCGAGCAACGTCATGAACACGCCAGGTGCCACGGCGCCAAAGACGACCCATTTGTTGACGGACCGTTTCGAAGTCAGGGAGAGGCCTGCGAGACGCCGAAGTGCACCCGTGGGCCCGAAGCTGTGGGGAGCGCTAGTTGGCCAGGGCGATCAGCCCCATAAGGCCGTAGAGGATACCGATGCCGACCACCGTCCATGCCACAGTCCAGATGACCGCGGCTTTCAGCGTTAGCAGTAGCTCGATCGCAACCGTCTTGAGCAAGGATGTGCCGGGCGTGACGAGGCCGCCCTGGTATTGGGGTCCACGATCTTTTCCGGGCAAACCTCTCGTCCAAAAAGAGCCTCTGGAGTCTCCGTTGACTTCACCGATGCCGCCAAGCCAGGCGGGCGTCAGTGGTCTGTTTGGATCCGGGTATCGACGCGAGAGTCCGTCGGACTCTGGCACTGGTGCCACCTCCGCCTTTTGCGCGCTCCCTAACGGCCTCGGGCCGTTCGGCCGCATGGGATGTGGCCAACTGGTTTAGGGCCACTTAGGGGCTGCTGCGAAGCACGCGCCCCATGGGATTCCGTACTCTCCCGGATCTGAGGTGAAATCATATCACCGGAGCAACGAGTTTTCGCCGTTAAGACCTAGGCTGGGCCGCTGAGAAAGTACGTGTTCACGGGGCCGATGCCTTTTACGTCGATTTCTCCCCTGGGGTCCAGCACAAACTTGTCTGCCAAAAGTGCACGAGTGGACTCGGTTACCTGTATTTTCCCCGGCAGGCCCTGGGATTCCATACGACTGGCGGTATTGACGGTGTGTCCCCACAGGTCGTACTGGAACTTCTGTCGACCGATGACGCCTGCAACTACGGGACCGGAATTGATGCCGATACGAAACTGCGTCTTAAGGCCGGAGGCGAGAACTGCATTGGAGGCGAACTCCATGATGTCCAGAGCCATCCAGGCGAGGACCTGTGCATGGTCATCCCGGGCCGAGGGAACGCCTGCCGCGACCATGTAGGCGTCGCCAATTGTGCGGATTTTCTCTACCCCGTACTTTTCGCTCAGGTCGTCAAAGTGCACGAACACTTCATCTAGAAAGTCGACCAGTTTTGCGGGAGTTAGCGAGGCGGACATGGTAGTGAAACCGACCATGTCGGCGAACATGACGCTTACCTGGTCCTTATGTTCGGCCAGGGAACGCCGGTCGACGGTGTCGTCTTTAAGGCGGCTGGCCACTTCAACGGGTAGGACGTTTAAGAGCAAGCGCTCCGACCGACCCTGTTCGACCCTGAGCAGCCCCAATGCCCGGTCTCGCAGGGCCATGAAGTAGTGCAGCAGTGCTATGGCTACTACAGACACCGCGATGACGTTGATGACGAAAAACACCGTACGAGCGGCAGACGGCAGATTCGTATCTTTGGGCAGCAAAGGGTCTATT